>JAUVBO010000152.1 GCA_030591195.1 Pseudomonadota bacterium | reverse complement strand
CGACCCGGTCAGGCGCGCAGTGGCCCGAGCGGCTCACCGCGCTGCGGGCCAAGGTGCTGCTGTTCGCCGGCCGTCGGGACGAGGCGGTGGAGGTCGCCGAGCAGGTCGTCGCCGCCAGCTGGCCCGCAGTCGCCGCCGACGCTTGCCAGACCCTGGCGCTCGCCCGCTGCTACCAGGGAGAGCTGGACGAGGCGCTGAGCTGGGCCGAGCGGGCGCTCGAGCTGGTCGGCGGCGGCGAGCGCTCGCTGCTGCTGGCGCGGGTGCTCAACTCGCTGGCGCTGGTGTACCAGCAGCGGTTCGAGCTCGACCAGGCGGCGCGCCACTACGCCCGGTGCCAGCGGATCGCCGAGGAGCTGGGGCACTTGCCCTTCTCGGCGACCTTCCTGATGAACCTCGGCTCCGTCTCCCAGCAGCGTGGGCACTACGTCGAGGCTCTTGAGCAGTACCAGGCCAGCCTGGCGGTCGCCGAACGCTTCGGCGGCGCGCGGGAGATGGCCCAGGTGCTCCACAACCTGGGGCGGCTGCTGAGCTACCTTGGCCAGCCCTCGCGGGCGCTGTTCTTGCTGGATCGTTCGCGCTCGCTGGCCGAGGCCACCGGCTGGGGCTCGCTGGCGGGCCACAACCTGATCGTCGAGGCCGAGGTCGCGCTCGGCCAGCGTGAGCTCGAGCGCGCCGCTGCCCGGCTCGAGCGGGCCCGGGCGATCTTCGACGAGCTGGGCGAGGCGATGGGCGAGCTCGACGTGCGCGTGGTGTGGGCCCGCTACCTGCTCGCCCGGGGTGACGCCGAGCAGGCGCTCGCCGCCGCAGGCGAGGTCCTGCAGCAGACCGGCGAGCTACGGGTGCTCCAGCTGCAGGCTCAGCTGGTGGCCGCCGAGGCCGAGCTAACGTTGCCGGTGGCCGATCCGGGCGCTGCTCGCTCGCGCCTGCTGGTCGCCCAGGCGCTCGCCGAGCAGCTCGGCGAGCAGGGGTGCCTGGTCGAGCTGCACCTGTTGCTGGCCCGGGCCTGCGCCGCTGGCGGTGACCCGCACGGCGAGGTCGAAAACCTGGGCGCGGCGCGACGGCTGCTCGCCGAGCAGGTCGCGCGGCTGCCCCCGGCGATGCGCGAGGCCTTCCGCGCGGCGCCGCAGCGCGCGGCGGCCTTCGCCGCCGAGGAGGGAGAGTCCGCGACGATGTCGAACCCAGCGCCGGTGGGAGGATTCAACCGCACCGCCTCGCTCGACGCGCCGCTGCTCGCGGCGTTGCTCGAGATCAACAAGGAGCTCAACGCCGAGCGGGACCTGACGCGCCTGCTCGAGCGAATCATCGACCACGCGGTGGAGCTCACCGGCGCCGAGCGCGGCTTCCTGCTGATCCGCCGCCGGGAGGCGGCCGACGGCCGCTTCGAGGTCCAGGTGGCGCGCAACATCGACCAGGAGCGCGTGCAGCGCAGGGAGCTCAAGATCAGCCGCTCGATCGCCGAGGAGGTGATGAGCACCGGCCAGCCGGTGGTCGCCGTGGACGCCATGGGCGACGAGCGCTTCGAGCGCTTTCGTAGCGTGCACCAGATGCGCCTGCGCTCGGTGCTCTGCGTCCCGATGACCATCCAGCGTCAGGTGCGTGGCGCGATCTACCTCGACAACCGCTTCCAGGTCGAGGCCTTCGATCAGCGGCAGCAGCGGCTGCTCGCGGCCCTCGCCGACCAGGCGGCGCTGGCGGTGGGCACCTGGGAGCTGAACGAGCAGAATCGCCAGCGGCAGGCGGCGCTCGAGCGACAGCAGACCGAGCTCGAGCAGCTCAACGCGCAGCTGCGCGACACGATGGCTCGCCAGAGCCTGAGGCTCGACGAGCTGACGCGGCTGGCCCAGAGCCAGCGGGGAGAGCTCGAGGGACGCTACCGGTTCGAGAACCTGGTCGGGCAGAGTGCGGCGATGCGCGAGGTCTTCCGGCTGATCGAGCGCGTCAACGACTCGACCGCGCCGGTGTTCGTCTTCGGCGAGTCGGGCACCGGCAAGGAGCTGGTGGCGAAGGCGATCCACTACAGCGGCGCACGCAAGGAGGGGCCGCTGGTCACGGTCAACTGTGGCGCGATCCCGCCGAGCCTGCTCGAGGGTGAGCTCTTCGGCTTCGAAAAGGGCGCCTTCACCGGCGCGGATCGGGCCCACCACGGCCTGTTCGAGCGAGCGGATGGTGGCTCGCTGTTCCTCGACGAGGTCGGCGACATGAGCCCCGAGCTGCAGGTCAAGCTGCTGCGGGTGCTCCAGGAGAAGCGCTTCGTCCGCGTCGGGGCCGAGCAGGAGCGGGCGTCGGACTTCCGCTTGCTGTCGGCGAGCAACCGGGACCTGGGCGCGTTGGTTCGCCAGGGAACCTTCCGCGAGGATCTCTACTACCGGATCAACGTGATCACCATCGAGCTGCCTCCCCTGCGGCAGCGGCGCGAGGACATCCCCTTGCTGATCGATCACATGTTGCGCCTGCACGGCGGAGAGTCGGTCACCATCAGCTCCGGCGCGCTCCGGCTGCTGCTCGACTACGACTGGCCGGGCAACGCCCGCGAGCTCGAGAACGAGGTGCGGCGGCTGCTGGCCCTGGGTGGCGAACGGACCGAGCTCTGCGACCTCTCGCCCAAGATCGTCGAACAGGTCCGGGCAGCGCCGCGTGCGTCGGGTGGCCAGGGGGCCCCGACGACGCTGAAGGCGGCGGTGCGGACGCTCGAGCGGCAAGTAGCCCTCGAGGCGCTGCGGGCCTGCCACGGACGGGTCACGGACGCGGCCGCCCGCCTCGGCATGTCGCGGGTCGGCCTGCACACGCTGATGAAACGCCACGGCATCGAGCGCGCCGAGATGGCTGGTGGAGCTGTTTCCGATGGTTGACATGCTGTGCCAATGTAAACGGGCGGACACGGGCGGTGGCCCGGCATCCTAGTGTAACGCGCTGTGTTCGTTGCATTTTGATTGAAGCTGTCCTCGGTATCCGTCTTGCTTGAGACATGGGTGAGGTGATGGCGATGCTCCGCGTGGCAGTCCTCGGTCTTTCGCTGGCCGCATGCCTTTTCGGGTGCGGTGACCAGACTGGTGTGCCCCAGCCCCAACCGGTTCCCGGACCGCTATCGGACTTCGTTCGCCGGAGCACGCCATCGCTGACCGCCACCGAGCCGCGGACGATGGTCGTGGGCCTTGCCGGTGCGGTGGCCGGCGTGGGCGAGGTGCAGCTGACGCGGGTCTCCACCGGCGAGGCGCTCGAGGCGCTGGCCACCGCGGCGGGCACCTTCTCGCTGGTGATCCCCGGAGGCAAGGGCGACCAGCTCGAGCTACGCTACGCCAACGACGACGGCGTGAGCGAGCCGCTGGTGCTTCCCGGCTTGTACTCTCAGGGGGGCCCGTCGCTCGAAGGGGCACGTAACAGTGACGACCAGCTGATCTCGTTGCCCGATGCGTCGGGCAACGTCACGGTCACCAACGACTTCGACCCCGTGCCGTTGGTGGCGGCGGCCAACGCTGACCTGATCGCCTCCAACGGGTCTACCGGCGTGGTGGTGGTCAGCCGGACCGACGCCGCCGGGCGCAACCCCAACGACGAGGCGGCTGCCAGCGGCGACCCGATCCAGCTGATGCTGGTCGATCCGAACGACCCCGGGGCCACCAGTGACTTCCGGGTGCTCACCGTTCCCTGATCCGCCGTAACCGGGCCGAACCGACCGTAGTACACTTCCTCGAGGCGATAGCTCCGGAGGAGGCGCGTGAACATCGAGCTGCCCGTGCGCGAGGTACGCTGGCACGGCGACGGGATATACGAGCTGGAGCTCGACCGGCGAGCGGTGGAGTTCACTCCTGGCGACTGCCTCGCGCTCTACGAGGGCGAGGGCGACGGGATCTCGCGGCCGTACAGCATCGCCTCGGGCACCGACGAGGACTGCCTGCGGTTCGTCATCCGCCGGGTGGACGGCGGGCAGGTCAGTGACCACCTCTGGCGCCTGGGGCGGGGCGATCCGGTCCGGGTCAGCGAGCCCTTTGGCTGGTTTCGCCCGGGGCGAGCGGTCGAGCTCTGCCAGCCCTACATCTTCGTCGCCACCGGCACCGGTATCGCGCCGTTCCTCGCCCACCTGAGGAGCGAGGCTGAGGTCCAGCCGCTCGCGCTGCTCTGGGGCGTCCGCTGGCTCGACGACACCGTCGACCTCGACTTCCTCCGGCAGCGCTGCGATCTGAGGCTCGCCGTCTCGCGCGAGCGGATCGAGGGCGCCCACCACGGGCGAGTCACCGAGCTGCTCGACGAGCTGCCGGTGGTGCAGGGCTGCCACTACTACCTCTGCGGCCTCGACGCGATGATCGAGCAGACGATGGGTTGGTTGCTCGATCACGGCGTCTCGGCGCGGCAGATCCACCGCGAGGCCTTCTTCAATGCCCCAGCATAACGTCGCGCTCGCGCCCGAGACGGCGCCCCTGATGACCGTCCGCCACCACCTGCAGGGCGATGACTGGCTGCGGACCAGCAGCGGTGACCCGCGCGGCTACATCCAGGCCGAGCGGTTGACCGAGGTCTGGTTTCACACCGGCACGGTCTGCAACCTGCGCTGTCCGTTCTGCCTCGAGGGGTCGATGCCAGGTGACGGGCGGATCCAGCCGCTGACCTTCGCCGACGCGCGCCCGCTGATCGACGAGGCGCTCGAGCTCGGCGTCGAGCAGCTCTCCTTCACCGGCGGTGAGCCGTTCGTGGTCCGCGAGGTGCTGCAGATCCTCGACTACTGCCTCGACCATCGCCCCTGCCTGGTGCTGACCAACGGCACCGAGCCGGTGTTCAACCGGCTCGAGGAGCTGCTGCCGCTGCGCGACAAGCCGCACCCGCTCAAGCTCCGCGTCAGCCTCGACTACCCCGATCCCGAGCGGCACGACGCCGGCCGTGGCAAGGGCAACTTCCAGCTCGCCCTCGACTGCCTCGGCGAGCTGCACCGCGCTGGCTTCGCCGTGTCGGTCGCCCGCCAGCGTGATCCCGACGAGGACGTCCCGGCGGTCGACCGGGCGTTCTTGCCGTTCCTCGAGTCCGCGGGGGTGCCGAGCGGGATCAACATCGTCAGCTTCCCCGACTTCCTCACGCCGGGGGCGTCCAACCCGAACGTGCCCGAGATCACCGAAGGGTGCATGACCGGACACCACACCGCCGCGTCTCGCGCGGCGTTCATGTGCGCCTACACCCGCTTCGTGCTGAAGAAGGACGGGCGGGTGCGGGTCTACGCTTGCACGCTGGTCGACGACGATCCGGACTACGACCTCGGCGCCTCGCTGCAGCAGGCGATCGAGCCGCGGGTGATGCTCAAGCACCACCGCTGCTTCTCCTGCTTCAAGCACGGCGCCAGCTGCAGCGAGAGCTGATCGCTGATCCCGGGCGCCGCCGCTGCTGCTAAGGTTGGGCAAGGGGCGCTTGGAGGACCGGATGCGCATCGCTGACTTCCCGGTGCTGTCGTTCGACTGCTACGGGACGCTGATCGACTGGGAGCGCGGCATCGCCGCGGCGCTGCGGCGCTGGGCGCGGAGTCGGGGGCGAGAGATCGAGGACGACGAGCTCGTCGCCGGCTTCGCCCGCTTCGAGTCGGAGGCCCAGCAGGCGGCGCCGACCAGCCCCTACCCTGAGGTGCTGGCGGCGGTCCTGCGGCGCCTCGGCGGCGTCTGGCAGCTCGAGGTCAGCGACGACGACGCCGCGGCGTTCGGGGCCTCGGTGGGCGACTGGCCGCCGTTCGACGACGCCGCGGCGGCCCTGGCGGAGCTCGGCAGGCACCACCAGTTGGTGATCCTCTCCAACGTCGATCGGGCCTCGCTGGCCGGCAGCCAGCGGCTGCTGGGCCTGGTCCCCGACGCGGTGGTGGTCGCCGAAGAGGTCGGCTGCTACAAGCCCGATCCACGGATGTTCGACGCGCTGATCACGACGGCCCGGCGCCTGGGCCACGGCCCGGCCTCGATCCTCCACGTCGCCCAGAGCCTCTACCACGATCTGGTACCCGCCACCCGGGTGGGCTTGACCACGGCCTGGATCAACCGCCGGGCAGACCGCGAGGGCTGGGGGGCCACTCCGCCTCCGCCGGGGCCGGTGATGCCCGTCATCGCCGTGGACAGCCTCGCCGAGCTGGTGGCCCTGCGTCGGGCTGCCGCTCGATGACGAGCGACTTCTTCGAGCGACATGGACCGCGCCGAGGTACTGTCGCCGGACCAACAGGAGCGCTTGGATGTTGAGCAACAGATGTCGGCTTCTTTGCCGCCCCCGGGCCTTGCTCGTGGCGATCGCCATGACCGTCACCAGCGGCGCCTGCTCAGGCGACGAGACCCACTTCGCCGACCAGGGGGTCGCCACCGACAGCGGCGCGGCGGTTGATGCGAAGGAGCCCGGGGCCGACCAGCGGCTTGTCGACCAGGCGATACCACCTGCTCCGGACGCCACGCCGCCACCCGACCCCGACGCCGCGACCCCCGACACTTCGGTGGACGTGGGGCAGGGCGGCAGCACCCTCAACACCGGCGACGAGAGCGGGGATCAGCCAGCAGCGGGCGAGGTAGGTGCGCTCTGCAGCAAGGACGGTGGCTGCGTCGATCACCCGGGATCGGGCTCGGGCGACGCCCAGGGCGCGATCTGCCTCACCGAGCAGAGCGACGGCTTCCCGGGCGGCTACTGCTCGTTTCTCTCCTCGTTGCCGGCGACCTTGAACTACGGCTGCAACGCGGCGGGTGGAGT
>JAUVBO010000317.1 GCA_030591195.1 Pseudomonadota bacterium | reverse complement strand
GAGTCGCTTCGGCGGCGGGGTGATCTCGAGGGCGAGCGTGCCGGCGGCGCGCCTGTCCCCCAGCCGGTCGTGGACCGTGAGGCGGACGCGGTAGCCACCCGGGGCGAGCTCGCGGGGTAACACCAGGGTGTGCTCGACGGGGAAGTCGCGCGGCGCAAAGAGCAGTCGCGCGCGGCGGAGGGTCTCGGCCGGCCAGCGCCGGGCCACCTTGCCCCGGCGGTCGACGAGCGTGACCTCGACGCCGAGGTCGACCCGATGGCGCCGCGGTTGCCCTTCGCCTCCGGATGGAGCCGGCTCCTCCCGGGTGTCGAAGCCGTGGACCGTGAAGGCTAGCGGGGCCACCGAGCCAGCCGGCATGCTGCTGTCACCGGCGTTTCGCAGGCCGACGATCTTGAGTCGGCGGCTCGGCTCGGCGGGCTTGCCGAGGATGACGAAGTCGGCGCTGGCCTCGCCCGAGCGCTCGCCGAGCCGGTCGGTGGCGGCGATCGCCACGGTGTAGCGGCCGGGTGGGACGGCTGGCGAGAGCTCGAGCCGGGCGGCGCTGCGCACCTGCCCTGGGCGCAAGGTCGGCGCCTTGCCGGCGAGGACCTCGAGCTTGCGCTCGTGAAGGACCAGCTCGTTGCCAGCCGAGCGGGTGACCCGCAGGTCCACGGTGAGGCTCGCCTTGCGATCTTCGAAGGTGAACCTGCTCACGGTGAACAGGCACACCACGCGCTCGCCGCGGGCGAAGCTCGCCGCCGGACGGTGGCCTGCGGGCCCGGCAAACGAAATATCGGAGATCTTCAGCTTGGGGCCGCTCGACTTGGCCGTAGCTCGAGCGCCCGCTCCGTCGGCAGCCGTCCCGTCGGCCGCTCCCGTGTCGGGGCGGGCGTTGCTCTTTGGGCAGCCTGTCGAGAGGCAGAGCAGCAGCGACAGCTGGATCATCGTCGGCGCGGATCTCATCTGGCTCGGTGTACCAGGCGGAAGGGCCGCCGGGCAACGGTACGGTTTCGAGGCCACCCGCCACCCGGCCACCGAAGCGGATCCTTCACAGGCGTGGTGTGATCGATACACCCGTGGGCACGGGCCCGTTGCCAGGTGAACCTCGTGATATCAGCATGTTCGAAGTGCTTGCGGCGTCGGTGCGATTGGCATTCGGTGTGCAAGAGCATCCGATGACGCGGGAGATCCTGGCTGGGATCCTGCCGAGGAGGTTTGCAATGCACAGCGCCACCGGCAGCAAAAAAAAGTGGAATCGATCCTCGAAGGATTGTCGTATAAAGGGGTACTTCGTAGGTCATAGTAGTTGTGTGTGTGCGAAAGTGGATCGAGGTGACGTGGGGCTGATGCGGTTGACACCCTCAATGATGGTCTCGACCTGGCTCGTGGCAGCCGTACTGCTGCCTGCGACCGCGCACGCCCGAAGCGCCACGACAGTGACCAGTGTCTCCCGGCTCGGCAGCGAGCGGCCGGAGGAGATCAGCTTCACCATCACCGCCCGTGTCGATGGGGTGGGCCCCGAGCAGCTCTCACGGTGCATCGCACGGTCCGACCGGCGCCTCCGCCGAGACGTCGACTCGCGGCGGACCTTCACCGGGGTGCGCTGGACCGAGGGCGAGGACCAGGCGCTGCGCGGCTGCTCGGCGAGCGGCTGCAAGTACGAGTTCGACGCCACCGGCCGGCGCCGCCTGGGCCAGGCCGGCAGCCTCGGCCAGCGCAAGGCGCTCTATTACCAGCTCGTGCGCGAGGCGACGCTCCGGGCGAACAAGAAGCGCAAGGACCATCGGATCCGCGGCCACCAGGTCGCCCGCGGGGTAGGCGGTCGGTGTGTGCGGCACGGCGGCTTCCACTGGCTGCTCGATGGTCGAGTCAAGTCCCACGACAAGCTCGTGTGGCGCAAGATCAACGCCTCCAGCCGCATGCGGCCGACGATGACCACGATGCAGGTCTATCAGTGGCGTGCCGGCCAGAGCGTGTGCCTTGGCAAGAGCCTGCTGTTCTCCGACCATTACTACGACGACCACCTCGAGCTGTTCGAGATGCGTCCCGGGAGGCAGGGCCAGGTCGAGCTCCAGTATCATGTCCGGAGCCGCTTCGATTTCTTTGGCTCGTGGTGGGCTCGCCGTTTCAAGGGCACCATCGCGAGCCGGTTGACCGCGCACTCCAAGCGCGAGCTGGTCAAGCTGGTCAACCGCTGCGCGTCCCGCCAGCTGGTGGCCAAGCGCACCAGGTGATGTCGTCGGCGAGCTGACCGGTCGTCGGCGTCTTCGCTCGGGCGCATCGGCTGCTTGACCCCTGCCCGGACGGCGCTAGGATCCGCGGAGATGTTCTGGCTCTTCTGCGGATTCTTCCTGCTCGTCCTGGCGCTGCTGGCGCTCGACCTCGGCGTGTTTCATCGCAAGGCTCACGCGATCTCCCTGCGCGAGGCCGCGGGCTGGACCGTCTTCTGGGTCACCCTCGGCGTGAGCTTCTCCGGCCTGATCTTCCTGATCTACGAGCACCACTGGTTCGGCGCCAGCTGTCCGGCGGAGGGCGGCGAGTCGGTCGGCGGCGGGCTGGCGGTGGCCCGGTACCTGACCGCCTACGTGATCGAGAAGTCTCTGAGCATCGACAACATCTTCGTCATGTCGCTGCTCTTTCGCTCCTTCGCCGTGCCGGCGGAGCACCAGCACCGGGTGTTGTTCTGGGGGATCGTCGGCGCGCTGGTCTTTCGCGGGGCGATGATCGCCGGTGGCGTGTGGCTGGTCTCGCGGTTCTCTTGGAGCTTCTACATCTTCGGTGGCTACCTGGCGTTCGCCGGGATCAAGCTGCTGCTGTCCAAGCACGACCATGACGAGCCGATCGACGGCGGGCAGAACCGCCTGGTGCGCTTGCTGCAGCGGATGCTGCCGATCACCGATCAGGATCATGGCGACCGGTTCGTCGCCCGCGAGGGCGGCCGGCTGGTCTTCACCCGCCTGGCGGTGGCCCTGGTCGCCATCGAGCTGACCGACGTGGTCTTCGCGGTGGACTCGATCCCGGCGGTGCTCGCGATCTCGACCGAGTCGTTCATCGTCGTCACCTCCAACGTCTTCGCGATCCTCGGGCTGCGATCGCTCTACTTCGTGCTGGCGAGCATGATCGGCCGCTTTCGCTACCTGACCTACGCGCTGGCCGCGCTGCTGGTCTTCATCGGCGGGAAGATGATCGCCCACTCGTTCTTCAAGATCTCGACCGGGCTCTCCCTGGCCATCGTCGTCGGACTGGTAGCCGCCGGGATGCTCGCCTCGTTGCTGCCCAAGCCACCGGCGGCGGACAGCGAGTAGGTCAGGTAGCCACCGAGCCACTCGCCCAGGATGAACCCTTCGGGCCCGCCGTGGCTCACACCTCCGTGTGCAGGGGGCGACACGGCGACGGCCGCCGCGGCGTAGCAGCACCCAAGAGGAGCGAAATCATGCCCACCGAGCTGACCAAGGACAACCTCGAGCGCGTGATCGAGGACAACAATATCGTGATCATCGACTTCTGGGCCGAGTGGTGCGGACCGTGCAAGATGTTCGGGCCGGTCTTCGAGAAGGCCGCCGACGCTCACCCCGAGATCACCTTCGCCAAGTGCGACACCGAGCAGCAGGCCGAGGTCGCCTCGACCTTCGGCATCCGCTCGATCCCGACCATCGCGGTCTTCCGCGAGCAGGTGATGCTGTTCATGCAGCCGGGGGCCTTGCCCGCCGAGGGCCTCGAGCAGCTGGTGGCGAAGGTCAAGGAGCTGGACATGGACGAGGTGCGGGCGGGGATCGCCAAGCAGCAGCAGTCAGCTGCGCAGGGCGCGCCGGCCCGGGCCTGACCCGCGCCCCGACGCCGGTGACCTCGACGCCCGGCGCCGCACATTGAGTTGACATAATCGGGCCACGGGCGAGAATCGACAGATGAGTTCCGAGGCATCAGCCGTGCTCTTCACGCCGGAGGTCGACAGGCGGATCATCGATGGCTTTCTCGGCGACCGCGCGGCGATGCTCGAGGCGCTGGCGAAAGAGGGCTTGAGCGAAAAAGCCGTGCGCTCTCGCGCTGCGGCCCTGGGGCTGACCCGGGAGTTCATCGCCCAGTGTCACCTGGGCGGGGTTGACGTGTTGGTTCGCAAGTGTCTGGTCTGCGACGCGCCGTTCGTCTCGCTCGGGGCCCACAACCGCCTCTGCCTCCGTTGCCTGAAGAAGCAGTAGCGCTGGTCCTGGCTTGCTCCTGAGGGGGAAGGTCAGAAGCGGATCTGCAGCCCGTCGAGCCCCGCGGTGGTCGGGCCGCCGCGCCGCCCCGCGTGCTCGCTCTTGCCCGCTCGGCCCTCGACGAAGAACAGCACCACCGAGGCCGCGGCCAGCACGCCGACGGTGACCCACATCGCGTTAGCCCTCGTGGCCCAGGCCACGGTCTTGTCCTCCAGGCTGTCCAGATAGGCGACGGGCCCTTGGTCATAGTCGTCCTTGGCGCTCAGCGCCGCCAGCCCGAAGCCGGTGGCGAGGCCGGCGGCGACCACCGTCCCGCCAGCGGCGATCCAGGTCCAGAGGCGGCCACGGCGCTCGGGCGTCGCCTCGGGAGTGGGGGTCAGCGGGGCGACAGCGGTGGGCTGGGCCCGCACCGCCAGCTTGCTCTTGATCTGGTCGAAGAGACCTACGGTCTTGCCGTTGAAGCGCTCTGCCGTCGCCGTGACGGTGGGGTCGTGGACGATCGCGGCGGCGAAGGCCCGCCGCGCGTCAGCCTCGCGGCCGAGCACCACCATGTTCGCGCCGCGGTAGAGCTCGATCTGGGCCAGCTGCGCGGGCTTGGTCGCCACCGCCAGGGCCCCGTCGAGCAGCTGCAGCGAGCCTTCGAAGTCGGCCTTGGCGTAGCGAGACACCGCCTCTTCGAGCAGGTCTTCGGCGTTGCCGGCCGCCGCAGGCGGGGCAGCCAGTAGCAGCAGCGCGAAGGTCAAGGTCCCCAGTTTGGGTAGGGTTGGCATCGAATTACTTCCTCACTAGGTGCAACGACAGGCGCTTGAGTCTTCCGGGCTCGATCACGACGCGGCCTGACCGCGTTCGAAAGCCCGGCTTGCGCACCTCGACGTGATGGTCACCCGCCGGGACGTTCGGGACCTGGAGCGCCGATTCGCCGACCAGGATCCCATCGAGGTAGACCAGCGCCGGGCTGTGCTTGTTGTCGACGAGGGCCTGCACGGACAGCGTGCCAGGTGTCAGCGTGGCCGGCGGCCGGGTCGGCGTGGCCGGCGTGGCCGGCGGCCGGGCCGGCTTCGTCTCCCGCCGGGCTGTCTTCGCCGCCCGTGGTCG
>JAUVBO010000531.1 GCA_030591195.1 Pseudomonadota bacterium | reverse complement strand
CCCGGAGCCCGCGGGTAGCGTTGCCCGCGTGGAGCGCGGCACCGACCTGCTTGCCACCAGCGCCCGGGCGAGCATCGGAGAAGACCGCGGTCGAGCTGCAGGGCTGGCAGTGGGCGCGCGGGGGGCAGGGGCCGCAGTGGTGGGTCCTGAGGTAGTAGGCGTCGACCTGGGCCAGTCCGGGCCGCTCGGGCTCGGCGCGCAGCTTGGCGAGCGAGGTGGGGCGGAATCGCTGCCGCTTGCCCGAGACTCGCCGGGACGCGGCGTCGGGGCCGAGGAAGCGGGGGTAGTGCGCCGGGGCGCAGCTGCAGGCCCGGCGGTGGCGGTCACAGGCGCAGCGGTCGCCTTGGCGCCAGCGCCAGGGCTCGACGGCGAGCGGATCGGCCCAGAGCCCCCTCTTGGCGCTTCTGGCGGCTCGCTGGCGGTCCTGGTACGGCTCGCACTTGCAGACGTTTTCGTCCCACCAGGCGAGGCCAGCCTCGAGCAGGTCGACGGCCAGATCCCGGCCGTCGACCCGGACCTCGGCGATGACCCACCGGCGCCATGCCCGAGGCTTGCGCTTGAGCCGGCGGGGCGAGACCTTGACCAGCTTGCCCATCGCCGCGTCGCGGACCAGCTTGCGCGCGGCTTCGAAGTGAGGCTGCTCGCCGTCGGGGGCGTCGACGCCGTAGAGCCGCACGGCGTGCTTGCTCGACCCACGTTGGACGTAGATCGTGTCGCCGCTGGTCACGGCCACCACCTTGCCCTGCCACGCGCTGGCGGCGGAGGTCGCTCCGACGACCGCCAGCGCCACCCCCGAGAAGACGAGATATCGCTGCATGAACCTCAGTGTCGCACCGACGAACGGCCGCGCGCCAGCACTTGAACGCTGCTGCGGGCCGCGCTCCGTCGCGTCGCCCTTCCCGCTGTGATACGACTGGAGCCACGGAGGAGCTGACGATGAAGGCGAAGCTGTTGCTCGGACTGTCACTGCTGCTGGTCTCGGCCCCGGAGCTGGGCTGTGGACACTGCAGCGGCGCGATCCGCAAGATGCGCGCCCAGCGGGCGGAGTGGGTCAAGCGAGGCGGGGGTGGCCGGGGAGGGTGCAGCAAGGCGCGTCGCGGTCAGGGGCCCGGGAATCTTGCCCGGGTGGTGCGGATCCATGCCAAGGAGACCTTCCGCATCCGCGCCGATGGGCCGATGCGATCGAGCGCCGAGCTGCTGAAGCTCTCGGGCGTCGGGCCCCAGAGCTGGGTCCTGCGCGACGACCGCGCCGGCCAGTCCGTGCCGGTGGAGATCACCGCTGACGCAGGCGGGCACATGTGCTTGCACGGGGTGGGGTTCAACCTCCGCCCCCGGGTGCCGCTGGCGCCGGGGGGATACACGATGGTGCTCTACCTCGATCGGGTGCGCTGGCCCCTGGCCGCGCCCGATGACCGGGTCACCTACCAGGGCCGGCCAGCGCTGGTCCGCCGGTTTCTCGTCCAGTAGCGCGGTGCAACCCGTGGTCGCGCGGCCGGCGCAAGCGCTCCAGCCATGACAAATATTCGGTTGACGCGGCTCTGCCCGCAGGGGAGATTTTCGCCAGCAACCAGCCATCCATTCGGCAGCAGAGGAGTAGCAATGCAGAGACTCAGCTCGCGTGATTCGTTCTATGCCTGGACCGTGGCCTTGACCCTGGCCGCTGGCGTCGCGCTCTTCGAGACGCCGGCTGCGGCGCAGGGCGCGGTGATAGCGCCGGCCAGCGGGCGTGCCTTCTTCGCCGGCGCCCACCTCGGCGGCGGGATCAAGCTCAAGGACTCCGTCGGGCAGTTCAAGCTCGGCCAGGAGTTTGGCTGGCATCTCATGAGCCAGAACCACACCGGCCCAGCCATCGGCGTCTACCTCCACGAGTCCTTCGGTTCGAGCGTGTTCACCTTCCAGATCGGCCCCAAGGCCTGGTGGCACTTCCAGCCGCTGGCCAACATCGGCCTCTACGTCGGCCCCTACGTCCACCTCGGCCTGGTTCATACGAGCATTTCGATCTCGGTGCCCGGCTTCGGCAGTGGCTCGGCCTCCAACACCGGCTTCAACTGGCAGCTCGGCGTCGATGGTCGGCTGGTGCTGACCAACCGCTTCTACGTGCTGTTCCGGCCGTTCGGTCTCGACTTCTTCCACTCGGACGGTGGCACCGGCATCCGCTGGGATCTGCAGTTCGGCGGCGGCGTCCTGTTCTAGAGTGCGAGAGCCCCGCCGCGCAAATGCGCGCGAGTCGATCGTTTTCAAGCATCGGGCGCGTGTTCTGGCGTACTATCGTCGCCGCCAACGGCTCCGCCGCGGACACGGGGACCACGACAGGAAGGGGTGCTTCGAGATGACCATCGCCAAGGGTGAGCTCGAGGGAGCCGAGCTCGAATTGATCGCAGACCTGCTGATGGCCGCGGCCTATGCCGACGGGCAGCTCGATGGCATCGAGGTCAAGACCGTGCTCAGCATCGTCGTCGAGCTGCTCGACGGCGGCGATGTGCCGGCGGCGTTGATCGAGCGCCTCAACGCCTTCGACCCGGCGAGCTTCGAGCTCGAGGCGGCGTGCGCCGGGCTCGGGCTGACCGAGCGCGAGCAGAAGCGGGCGCTGCTCGGCCTGCTCGCGCGGATCAGCGAGGCCGACGAGATCCATGACCTCGACGAGGGCGCCTTCATCTGTCAGGTCGCCGAGCAGATCGACGCTGACGAGGCGATCATCGAGGGGCTGGCCGGCGCGGTGAGCGTCGCTCCGAGCCCCAAGCCTCCGCCAGTGCCCGGTTCCTGAGCTCCCGGGCCGCTCGGCCTGGATCTGCGGTGGGGCGCGGCGTATTGTCGGCCGCCCGAGATGACGGCGGAGATTCGATGGCAAAACTGTACTTCCGATACGGAACGGTGGGCAGCGCCAAGACGCTCAACCTGCTCGCCGTGGCGCACAACTACAACTCCCAGGGCAAGCGGGCCTTCATCATCAAGCCCGAGCTCGACGCTCGTTTTGGCCGCGATCTGGTGCACTCGCGGGCCGGCGTGGAGAAGCGAGCCGACCTGCTCGTCGGTCCGTCGACCCAGCTGCGCCTCGAGTCGTTCGAGGGCGTTGACTGCATCCTCGTCGACGAGGCCCAGTTCCTCTCCGCCGAGCTGATCGAGCAGCTGCGGCTGGTGACCTACCAGCAGGGCATCCCGGTGATCTGCTACGGCCTGCGGACCGACTTTCGCCGGACGCTCTTCGATGGCTCCCGGCGGCTGATGGAGCTGGCCGACGCCATCGAGGAGATCAAGACCACCTGCAACTATTGCAATCGCAAGGCGGTCTTCAACCTCAAGCTGCTCGATGGCGAGCCGACCCTCGACGGGCCGAAGATCGATCTCGGCTGCGAGGAGAAGTACCTGCCCGCCTGCGCCCGCTGCTACGAGCGCAAGCTGCAGCCCGTTTCGGCCTGACCCTCCCCTCGAGGGCAACTAACTGGCTGACGCGACGGTTCCTCAGTAAGCTGGGGGGCTGTCACTCTCACCAGTGGAGTTGGTATGTCGAAGGTTCGGCTCGGGGAGCTGCTGGTCCAGGCCGGTCTGATCTCGTTGACCCAGCTGCGCGCTGCGCTCGGCAAGCAGCGCCAGTGGGGTGGCCGGCTCGGGCACCGGCTGGTCGAGATGGGGTTCATCGCCGAGAAGAACCTCGTGCTGGTGCTGAGCAAGCAGCTGCGGATGCCGCCGGTGGACCTGACCGCCGTGCCCCTCGACCCGGTGGCGCTCAAGCTGCTCGACGAGGCGTTCTGCCGCGAGCACGAGTGTATCCCCTTCGGCTTCCACGAGCGGGGCCGCTTTCTCGACGTCGGGATGGCCGATCCGGCGAACTCGACCCTCTTCGAGAAGATCCGCCTCGAGACGCGCTGCAACCCTCGGCCCCACATCGCCGGGCCGACGGCGATGGCCGAGGCCTTCCGTCGGGCCTACGGCGGCACGGCTGGGCAGGCGTCCGGCGAAGCGAGGAGCTGGGAGCCGCTGCTGGCGGGCGAGCGGATGCTCGATCCCGACGAGGACGCACCGGCGGGCGCCGACCAGCCGCCGTTCGAGATCGAGATCTCCCTCGAGACCGCTCCCGACATCCAGCTCGACCT
>JAUVBO010000001.1 GCA_030591195.1 Pseudomonadota bacterium | reverse complement strand
CGGCTCAAGCCGCGGGGCTACCCGTTTCAGCTGATGCCGGAGCTGCGCGAGCTGATGCTGAGCAGGATGTGGCGCTACTGGACCCGGGACCACTGGAGGGGGATCTTCGTCGGCGATCCGACGAAGAAGATCAGCTGGTCGATCGTCAGGGAGGTCCTCTCCCGGGTCGTCTCCCGAGACGTCGACGTCACGATGGACTCGCACTTCCTCGAGCGGATGCGGACCGAGGACCGCTACCTGCTCTACCTGGTGGGCCACCAGCACGAAGCGGGCTGGTGGTCCTTCGGCGATCGCAAGCTGCTGCAGGCCGGCTGCCTGCGCGACGAGTACATGCTCTCGAGAGACGGCCACGACGTGCGCCCGATCCCCAAGTGCTACGCCGAGGTCTACATGCGAGCGGAGCTGCCGGTGATCTCGCACCTGGTGGAGCTCGAGTTCCCGCCGCCGCCGCCGGGCCACGTCCCCGAGACGATCTTCGACGTCCTGCCCCGCGTGCGCGAGCTGCTCGGCAGCCGGGCCGAGCGGGTGAGGAGCCGCGCCGCCCAGCAGGCCCAGGAGAGCGAGGAGAGCCCGAGCGGCTAACAGACGGCGGGCCGACGGGTCGTGGCTATTTCAATCAGGCAGCCAGTCGCCGAATCGTCGCTCGTCGCTCGATCCCGTCCGTTCGGAGCTGGGTCCTGGCCGCACCCACCCAGTCCTGAAGTAGGCGCTGGTGCCTGTTGGCCATGGCAGTGAAGGCCAGACCGATGCCCATGAAGCCGCCCTGGCTCCCGACAGATCGCACCTCGGCCTTGGCCCAGATGCTGTCATCAAGACCAGGAAGGTCGAGCTCGATCCCCATCTGATTGGGAATCGGTTGAGGCCTCTGGCAGAGATACATTCCCCCTGCTCCGAGGTTGAAGGACAGTCCAATCCAGTGTTCCTGTCCGCTGAACTGGTCGATGAACAGGCGAACTGGAATTCGCTGATGACTCCGACGATGCAGCTGCACTGGGCTCCTCCCTTGAATTCGTTCGATCTTCGTTGCTAGCTGTAAGTACGGAAATATCCCACAGGTAGGATATTATACTACCAGAGCCTTCTGGGTCGCAACTTTCCGACATTCCACCCTTGTTTCATCTTTGTTCCATCCTTGTCGAGTAGCTGCCCTCGTCGTGCTCGACGCAAGCCGCCAGCAGGATCAGGGGGCGCCAGAGCCTCCCCGCCCGATCCACCTCCGCGAGCACAGGTGCGCAACCTGCCGGAATTGGGTGCTGCGATCCCCGGCATTGGCTCAATTGGGCGGAATTTTCGGCGGCATCGATCTTGCGTTGACCGCTCGTCATGACCAAACACCAAAAGCGTGCTCACTCACCCGTTGGCAGCCTGCGAATGGTCGCGCTCTCGACGTTCTTTTTGGCCTGCGGCGGGCAGCTCGAGCAGCCCCCGCCGAGCGACTGCGACTGTCCGGGCGCCCAGGTCTGCAGCCAGGCTGGCGTCTGCATCGACCCGGGAACCTGCGCGGCCGATGGCGACTGCCCCCCGGGCGAGACCTGCGACCTGCTGACGGCGAGCTGCGTCGTCGCCAGCGCCTGTGGCGGACAGTCCCTCGCGACCAAGCTCCCGTCACCCAACCTGCTGGTGCTGCTCGACCGTTCGTGCTCGATGGCGCACAAGGTGGCCGGCCGCAGCAAGTGGCGGACGTCGGTCGACGCCCTCGGCTGGATGCTGCACGCCCACCATGGGGCGATCCGGTTCGGCCTCTCGATGTTCCCCGACAAGGACCGCGGCAAGTGTGCCCAGGGAGCGATCGCCGTGCCCCCGGCCGCCGACCGCGAAGACCAGATCGGCGGCCTGCTCCAGGCGGCCCTCGCCAAGGAGAGCCCCAACTACCCCAGTGGCCCCTGCGTGACCAACATCGACACGGCGGTGAAGCAGGCCACCAAGGCCGCGGCCCTCAAGGACGCTGACCGGGAGAGTTTCGTGCTGCTGATCACCGACGGCTACCAGTACGGCTGCGAGGCAGCCGGCGGCGACGCCGGGACCAAGAAGCTGATCAAGGAGCTCGCCAGCCGGGGCGTCAAGACCTTCGTCCTGGGCTTCGGCAACAAGGTCGACCCCGACCAGCTGGAGATCTTCGCCAAGGCCGGCGGCGTCCCGGCAGCGGGCACCGAGCGGAAGTTCTACCGGGCCGACGATCAGTCGAGCCTCGAGCAGGCGCTGGCCAAGATTGCCAGCCGGTCCAAGGGCCACTGCCACCACCAGCTCGACCAGCTTCCCGCGGACCTGGACCAGGTTCGGGTCCACTTCGACGGCAACGAGATCGGGCGGGATCCCACCCGGCAAGACGGCTGGGAGCTCGATCCGAACAGCGGCCAGCTCACCTTCCATGGCACGGCCTGCGCCGAGCTCGAGGCCAACCGCGTCGACGAGGTCAAGGTCGACTTCTCCTGCCTGCGCCGCAGCGACGGCGGGGCCATGGGCCGCTGCGCCGCCGAGCTGCAGTGCAGCGCCGCGACGCACTGCTCGGCGGGGTACAGCTGCTTGCAGGGCTGCTGCGTCCCCCCTGTCCAGTAGGCCAGACGGTCCAGTAGGCCTAGATGGTCCAGTAGCTCAGGCGGCGCTGCGCGGCGAGCCGGCGTCGGGCAGCGAGGGTCCGACCCCCGGTCTAGTTGCGGGTGCTGCGCAGCAGCCGCGAGAGCTGATCGAGGCAGGAGATCGCGTCCCGTCGCTTCACGCGGTTTGCCGTGCGCTCGATCAACTCGAGCAGCGCCTCGGTGAGATAGCTCTCGATGAAGGCGCTGGCGAGGCGATCGTACGGCTCGGGACAGGCTCGCTCGAGTAGGTTGTTGCGTCGGTAGTGCTCGAGGGCCTGATGGTCGCGGGCCAGGTCCCAGCCCGTCCGCGTGATCGCCTGATCGAGCGCCGCGTAGGAGGGCGCTCGTGCGTCAGCCGTAAACAGCTCGTGATGGCGCTCCTCGGCGGCGGGGTCGGTCCAGGCGAGCTCGGGCGGCCAGTCGGACAGCTCCTCCCGGAGGATCTTGGCCATCTCGGTCACCGCCCACTGCACCGGCGTCTGCGGTCGAATGCCCTCGAGCCATTCCCATCGTTTGTTCGACATCTGCTGCGCTTACCTTGTCCCGCCTGCGAGCCGCCAAGGATCTTATCCAGCTCGAGCTGGTAAAGGGAAGAGCCAGCTCGTGACCGAGTGGACGAGGCGCGCGCTCGGTCGCTGCAGAGCTCTGTACCCGCTCGAGGGTCTGGGGGTACCTTCGATGGATGCGAAGATCGATGGTCTGTCTGCTCGGGGCGGCGCTCATCGTCGGTGGTTGCGGCAAGTCGCCGCAGGAGGTCTGCGACCAGCTTGGGCTGCTGGCGAAGCCCAGCGACAACTTCTCGCCCGGCGGTTGCCTCGCCGCGGAGCAGCGCCAGAGGCGCATCTACGGCAGGTCCTGGTACCGTGGCCGCGGCCGCTGCGTGGGGCGGGCGATCAGCTACACCAGCGCCAGGCTCTGTCGAGGCGTCCGCGATCGCGGCAAGAAACACAGCGCGACCTTCCGGCTCGGCGGCAAGAAGAAGAAGCCGCAGCGGGCGAAGCGCAAGCGTCGTCGCTAGCGCTCGAGGCGCGTCACCGCCGGCAAAGCCCAACGGCTGCCGCAGCAGCGATCACGGCGACGAAGCGGCCACGCCCGGCGCCTCGCGACCCGAGCGCCGCACGTACTCGAGGTAGCCGCCGCTGTACTCCCGGGCGCCGCCAGCCTCGAGCTCGAGCACGCGGTTGGACAGCGCCGCGAGAAAAACCCGGTCGTGCGACACGAACAGCATCGTGCCCTCGAACGACGCCAGCGAGGCGACCAGCATCTCCTTGGTCGCGATGTCCAGGTGGTTGGTCGGCTCGTCGAGCACGAGCAAGTTGGGCGGGTCATACAGCATCCGCGCAATGACGAGCCGCGCCTTCTCGCCGCCGGACAGTACCCGGCAGGTCTTGTCCACCTCGTCGCCCGAGAAGCCAAAGGCCCCGGCCAGCGAGAGCAACCCGCCGAGCCTCGCCGTCGGAAAGGCGTGCCGCAGCGTCTCGGTGACGGTCAGCGCTGGATCGAGCTGCTCCATCGTGTGCTGGGCGAAGTAGCCCAGCTTGACGCTCGCGCCAATCGTGACGCTGCCCGCGTCGGGCTTGATCGCGCCCGCGGCCAGCTTCAGCAGGGTCGACTTGCCGGCGCCGTTGATGCCCATCACACACCAGCGCTCGCGGCGGCGTACGAGCAGGTCGAAGCCGCGATAGATCTGCTGGTCACCGTAGCCCTTGTCCACGGCCTCGAGCTTGACGACCTCGTCTCCCGAGCGCGGCGGTGGTCGAAAGTCGAAGCGCGGCAGCTTGCGCCGCTTCCGCGGCTCGACGAGATCGATCTTGGCGATCTTCTTCTGCCGCGACTGAACCTGCGCCGCGTGGCTCGCGCGGGCCTTGAAGCGCTCGATGAAGGCGTGCTCCTTGGCGAGCATCGCCTGCTGGCGTGCGGCCTGTGCCTCGACCTGGGTCTCGAGCAGGTCACGCTGCGCTTCGTAGAAGTCGTAGTCGCCGGAGAACGTCCGCAGCTCCCCCGCGTCGATCTCGACGATCCGGGTCACCACGCGGTTGAGGAAGGCGCGATCATGCGAGCAGATGATCAGCGCTCCGCTGAAGCTGCGCAGAAACTGCTCGAGCCAGATGATCGACTCGATGTCCAGGTGATTGGTCGGCTCGTCGAGCAACAGCGCGTCAGGACGCATCAGGAGGATTCGCGCGAGCGCCAGCCGCATTTTCCAGCCGCCGGACAGCTCCCCGGTGTCGGCGTCGACAGACTCCGGTCGAAAGCCCAGCCCGGCGAGGATCGCGCGCGCACGCGCGTCGAGCGAGTAGCCGTCCAGCGTCTCGAAGCGTTCCTGCAGCTCGCCGTAGCTCTCGATCAGGGGCTCCATCTCGTCGGCGCGCCCGGGGTCGGCCATCGCCTGCTCGAGCTCGTGCAGCTGCCGTCCGATCTCGGCGACTTCGCCGGCTCCGGCGATCGTCTCTTCGATAACCGTGCGGCCCTGCAGCTCGCCGACGTCCTGGCTGAAGTAGCCGATGACCACACCCCGGTCGCGGGACACCTGTCCGCCGTCAGGCTGCTCCTGACCAACGAGCAGCCGGAAGATGGTCGATTTTCCCGACCCGTTGGCGCCGACCAGACCGACCCGCTCGTCGGCGAAGACCGCCAGGGACGCGTCGATCAGCAGGATCTGTCGGCCGTAGCGCGCGGAGACCTTGTCGAGGCGAATCATAGGTCTCGCACTCTAGCACTGTCCGTCGCGTGAGCTCTGGGTGCTGGCCACCGACGCGGCTTCTGGTAGCGCGCCACCGGGTCGGAGGCGTCACGGGCAGTGGATCAGGAACCGGATTGCGCTGTTCTTGGTCGCGGTCTAGAATCGCTAGCGACCCCCACAACTTGGTGCCCTGAGAAGCGAGGATTTCGATGAGACGCACCCGTGCTCTGCTGCGACCGTTGTGGCTCGGCGCCCTGTTCTGGCTGGCCGCCTGCGGCCACGCCAAGGACGGCCCCACGCCACAAAAAGGAGAGGGCGCCAGCCTCGACCCTCAGGCCGTCTGCCTCGAGCAGCTGACCACCGAGGTCACCGTGCGGGGTGGCGCGATGTCGCCCCTGCCGACGAAGGTGCTCGACGACGAGCCCGAGCTGGCTCTGCCCCAGATCGACCTCTTGCGGACCCAGGATCTCGAGGGTGCCGCGAGCGCGGGCGAGGCGGTGACGATCCCCGACGACCCGGCCAACCCGCAAGAGAGCCAGGTGCGCTGGAAGAGCCAGCGTGAGATGACCTTCGCCGTCGATCCCGCGCTGTCGCTCGCGCCGGGGCTGTACAGCGTGCGCGTGACCAACCGCAACGGGCACGAGGGTCTCTGGCCCGAGGCGCTGCTGGCGGTGCCGAGGCCGAAGGCCGAGGCGATCACCCCCGACATCCTCTGCTCGCCCCAGGGCGGCACGGCGGTGATCTCCGGCGAGGGCTTCATCCACGTCGGTGACCGGCTGCCCACGGTCACCGCCACGCCGAAGGGCGGCGGCGACGCGGTGCAGCTCGCGGTGCAGCTCGCCGACTGCCGGGCGCTGCCGGGCAGCGCGGGCCTCGAGACCTGCAATACGATCCAGGTCACCGTCGGCAAGGACCAGCTGCCGGCGGGCGAGATCTTCACCACCTACGAGATCCGCGTGGAAAACCCGGCGCCGGTGGGCTGCCACAGCACCGAGCCGCTGACGCTGACGATGGTGCCGGCCCCCGAGCTCGACCTCGTCGAGCCCGAGATCATCTGCACCGCCCAGAAGGACAACACCATCACGCTGACCGGCAAGGGCTTCTTGCAGCTCGGCGAGATGGGCCCGACGGTGATCGTCGCCGGCCGCGCCTACCCGGCGACGGTCAGCGAGTGCACCGAGATCCCCGATCCGAAGCAGGCCGTCGAGAGCTGCACCAAGGCGACGATCACCGTGCCCCAGGCCGACATCGCCGACGGCGTCCACCCCGTGGTGGTGCAGAACCCGGCGCCCGCCGACTGCGTCAGCAGCGAGCGGGTCAACCTCGCCGTGGTCCCGCCGCCGAAGATCACCGCCGTCGATCCCGGCGTGGTCTGCGACGTCAGCGACGAGTCGACGGTGGTCATCCGCGGCTCGGGCTTTCTGACGATCGGCGACGGCAGCGGCGCGCGGCTGCCCGAGGTGCGGATCAACGGCGAGACCTTCGTGCCCGTGGCCAGCGACTGCAGGGCGATCACCGGGCTGGTCGCCACCGTCGAGACCTGCGCCACGCTGACGGTCAAGGTTCCCAAGGGAACCCTAGCCATCGGCGAGCACGACGTCTCGGTGACCAACCCGCCGCCGGCCGACTGCTCGAGCGACGCGACCTTCAAGCTCGAGGTGGTCGAGCCACCGACGGTCACCGCGGTGGTGCCGACCAAGCTCTGCGAGGGCGGCGGAACCCTGGCCGTCAGCGGCAGCGGCTTTCACCCCGGCATCACCGTCAGCCTCGCCGGTACCGCCGCCAGCGTGGTCACCGTCACCAGCAACGACCAGCTCAGCGCGACCTTCGGCGCGCTGCCCTTCCCGGCCGGCAGCGGCCCCTACGATCTGACGGTGAGCTACTCGGCCGAGTGCGCGGCGACCAAGACCGCCGCGGTGACGATCGTGCCCGGGCCCCAGCTGTTCTTCGCCGACCCGCCGGTGGTCTACAACGGCATCGAGACCCAGATCACGCTCTACGGCTCGGGCTTCTCCGGCGCGCCGACCTTCCTCGGCATCCGCGCCGCCGGCAGCAGCGACGCACCGACCTCGCTGACGTACGTCTACGACCCGGCCAAGCCGAATCGGCTGCAGGCGGTGGTGCCCCAGGGCACCGCGGCGGGCGACTACGACGTGATACTCCACGACCAGACCAGCTGCGACGCGGTGCTCGCCGGCGGGCTGAAGGTCGTCGATCAGGTCACGCTCAAGCTGACCGCGGTGGTGCCGCCCTTCGGCCACACCGGCGCGACCACCGGCGTGACGGTCTTCGCCGATCCGGCGGTGGGCGGCGGCTTTGCTCCCGGGCCCCGGCTCTACCTCAACCCGACGACGGCGAGCCAGGCCTCGCCGGTGGAGGCCGTGGCCTTCGTCGACGCCGGGCGGGTCACGGCGCTGGTGCCCGAGGGCCTGGCGGTGGACAAGTACGACCTGATCGCCGTCAACCCCGACGGGGGCGTCGGCCTGCTCGCCGGCGGCTTCGAGGTCACCGCGCTGCCACCGCCGGTGCCCGAGGTGATCACGCCCGGCTCGATCGCCGACGACTCCGCAGCCGCGGTCAAGGTCAGCGGCCACGACTTCCGCAGCCCGACGGCGACGATCCGCTGCCGCGACAAGAACACCGGCGCCGAGACGGAGCAGACGGTGACCGTCGCCTCGTCCACCGCCACCGAGGTCAACCTGACCGTCGACGCCACCGCGTTCAACAACGGCGCCGTCTGCATCGTGCGCATCACCAACGACGACGGCACCTACGGCGAGCTGCCGGGCCTGGTGATCACCAACCCGGCGCAGAATCTCAGCACCTTCAACAAGGGCCCCGACCTGGCCACCGCCCGGCGCGCGCTCGCCGCGGTGGCGGCCCGGGCGACCTCGGCGGCGCGCTTCGTCTACGCCATCGGCGGCGACGACGGCAGCCCGCAGGGGGCGCTCGACACGGTGGAGGTCGCGACGGTGGACATCTTCGGCGCGCCGGCGGCCTTCTTCACCCAGCAGAACCGGCTGCAGCAGCCGCGGAGCCTGACCACGGCCGCCGTCGTGGGGCGCTGCGTCTACCTTGCCGGCGGCGCCTCGGCCGGCGCGGTGCTCGGCTCGGTCGAGCGGGCCTGCGTGCTCGACCCGGCCGAGCGCCCACGGATCGTCGATCTCGACCTGCTGGCGAGCACCTCGGCGGGGCTCGACCAGGGCCTGTGGTACTACCAGGTGGCGGCGGTGATGCCCGCGGCCCACCCGAGCAACCCTGGCGGTGAGACCCTGCCGTCCGAGCCGTTCCCGGTGCTGCTGCCCGCCCTGTCGGGGCGCAAGGTCGTGGTCACGGTTCACTGGAGCCAGGTGCCGGGCGCGGCGGGCTACCGCGTCTATCGCAGCCCGGCCGCCGGCGCGGCGATCAACGAGCTGCAGCTGCTGGCGACCATCGACAGCGGAGCGACGACGAGCCACGAAGACAGCGGCGGGGCGGCCCAGGGCAAGGGACCGCTGCGGCTCGGCGCCACCAGCGTCTGGCACAAGGTGGCCGAGCTCGCCACCGCCCGCCAGGGCGCCGGCGTGGCTGTCGCGCCCGATCCGGGTGACAGCAGCGGGAGCCAGCACCACCTCTACGTGATGGGTGGCCACGACGGCAGCCAGGCGCTGGACTCGGGCGAGCGGCTGGCGATCACGATCCAGGCCGACGGCTCGCAGACCGTGGGCGCCCCCGTCGCCGCGGGCCAGCCCCTGAGCCAGGCGCGCTGGCAGCTCGGGCTCTTCTCGGTGGGCAACGATAACGCCTCGTTCGTCACGCCGCCGACGCACTACCTCTACGCCGGCGGCGGCGTGGCGGCCAACGGCACGACGATGGAAAACGCGATGGAGGCCTACGAGATCCAGCCCGGCGGTGCCCTCGGCGCCCCCCTGTCGGTCTCGATGATGCAGCCGGCCCGCGCCGGCTACGGCTACGCCCCGGCGAACAACTTCCTCTACGTCTTCGGCGGCAACAAGGCCAAGCCCGACACCACGGTGACCAGCGTCAAGCTCTGTGATGCCGCCGGGACCAACTGCGCGGGCGACCCGCCGCCGACCCTCGACAACTGGAACAACGCCTCGGCGAAGATGATCGAGGGACGCTACCTGATGGGCAGCGCGCTGCAGAGCGGCTTCTTCTACATCCTCGGCGGCCAGACGACCCTCGCGGCGGCCTCCGCCACCACCGAGTACAGCAACTGGTAGGAGCGCGGCGATGAGAGCGACCCACGCGATCAACAGGCGAACGACCCCCAGGGCAACGATCACCAGGGCAACGACCCGCAGCCGCGGCGCGCTCGGCCTCGGCCTGGTGCTGCTCGGCGGCGCGCTGGCAGCGCGTCCGGCGCTGGCCAAGGACCGGCCGCGATCGGCGATCCTCGCCTATGGCAAGATCGGCACCCTGGTGCCGGTGAGCAAGCTCGGCGCCCACGTGTCGATGCGCATCGGCGGCGGCTACCTGCTGCCAGTGCTCAAGCAGCGCCTGGCGGCGGTGATCGACCTCGGCTACTCCCAGTCGGTGGCCACCGAGACGATCGACGACCCACGCCTCGGCGAGGCCGGCGGCAGCTACAGCCACCGGCTGATCCAGCGCGACCTCAACCTGTTCATCGGGCCCCAGGGCTTCTTCCGCGACCCGTTCGGCAAGCTCGTGCCCTACGCCGCGGTCGGGCTCGACCTGCACTTTCTGCGCTCGGCGGTGGATGGCTCGGGTGACAGCCAGCTCCTCGGTGACAACCAAGAGACCTCGACCAAGGTTGGCTTCGCCCTGCGCGGTGGGGTTGGCTACCGGCTGGGGCCGGGGATCATCACCGGCGAGCTGACCTTCTCCTGGGCACCGATCACCCACGACGTGACCGGTGAGGCCCACCTCGGTCGCTTCGCCCTGCTCGTGGGCTACACGGCGATGTTTGGCCTCTGATCGACCGGAGACGACGATGACGCGCGCAAAGAGAACCGAAACCCGTCAGGCCACGCTAGCGGGGCTCTGCCTGGCGTTGCTGCTCGCCGGCTGCTCGGACGCCGGCAGTGGGCTGGCGCCCCTCGACGGCGGCACCGAGGGTGGTGCGCCGCCGCCGGAGAACACCGCGGCGCTGTGTCAGGACGGCGAGGACAACGACGGCGACGGTGACGCCGACTGCGACGACGAGCAGTGCGCGATCTTCGTCGTCTGCGGCGGCACGACGACGGCAGACAGCGGCGGGCCGGCACCCGATAGCGCGCCATTGCCCGACGTTGCTGCTCCCGCCGACGCTGGTCAGCCCGACATCCCCGTAGACGCGGGCCCGGCCGACAGCGCGCCGGACATCCCCGTCGACGGCCAGCAGCCCGACAGCGCCGTCGATGCCGGCGTGGCCGACCTGGCCATCGACGCGCCGGTGCCCGACGCCACCGTCGACACGCTGGCGGCCGACAGCACCGCCGACACGCTGGCGGCCGACACCACCGTCGACACGCTCGCGGGCACCGACGCGGGGACCGACCTCGGCACCGACCTCGGCTCGGACATCGGCACCGATCTCGGCGCGGACGCGGGGACCGACCTCGGCACCGACCTCGGCTCGGACATCGGCACCGATCTCGGCGCGGACGCGGGGACCGATCTCGGCACCGACGCCGGCACGGACATCGGCACCTCCTGCGGCAACGGCGTCTGTGATCCGAACGAGAGCTGCGACGGAGATCCCCACCCCGACACCTCCGCCACCACCCGCAGCTGCCCGGCCGACTGCCCGGGGCTCAGCACCGGCGCGCTGTCCGGCCGCTACTGCTGCTTCGGCGACATCTGCGACGGCACCGGCTGCGCCGACGATCCGGACAACCCCGGCAACCCGGTCGTCTGCAACCCGTGAGTCCGGGCGGCGAGCGAGCGCCCTGGACGCGGTGATCGTCAGCGCTCGTCCGTGAGCAGCAGGCCCAGGCGCTGCGCGATAGCCGCCGCACCATCCACCGGCTCGAGGCCCGCGATCTTCACGGTCTCCTTGTCGAGTTCCACCTCCTCCGGCTCGCCGAACACGACGCGCTTCGAGACGAAGCGCTCGCGCAGCTCTGCCCCCTCGACGCGGTAGCTGTAGCACCAGAGGTCGTCTTCGTAGGATCCCTCGTGGGGCTCGAACCGCTGACGGATAGCCTGCTGCTGGCTGTCCAGCAGGAAGAAGCTCCCCTCACCGCCGAGCCGGCCCCACGCGGCGGTGATCCGCGAGCGGCTCACGCCCTGGACGAGGAACGCACCATCGACTGTGCGCCAGGCTGCCATGCCGAGAGTATAGCCCGGGGTCAGTTGCAGGTCGCGGCGAAGGGCTCGATCCGGGACATCCCGTCCGCGACGAAACTTCGCACGGCGTCTTCGTAGACGGCGAACGCGGGGTCGGTCTTCTGGATCGTGGTTTTGTGGAGGATGGCCCAGGTGGCTCCGATCGAGTGGGTCGAGCTCTGGATGTCGATCTTGATGTAGGGGGTGTCGAGCGCGCCGCAGCTGGGGACCGACGGCGGATCGTCAGGCCGGGTGAAGACGTAGTTGACGCGGATCATGTAGACGTCCTCGTCGGACGAGGTGTAGGGGCAGAGAAGGTCCGTCTGGCCAGAGCTATTGACGAAGATCCCCGTTGGCTGCCGGGGCGCCCCCTGCTCGTCGAAGTACTTGGGGTCCAGCTGCCAGTCGAGACCGTTGATCGTCAGGCCGATCGGGCAAGCGAGCTTGTCCGACGTCTCGTCTGGCTCGCAGGCATCGCCCTGCCGGTCGCCGTCGCTGTCGCGCTGATACGGGTTGAACCGCTGCGGACAGTTGTCGGCATCATCGGGCCAGCCGTCGAGATCGCTGTCGGGGGTGGCGAGGCCGACCTCGGCCAGCGCGTTGACCAACAGCCCGCAGTCACGGAATGACACCCCCGCGGCCGGCCTGCCGAAGACCTCGCGGAACATCGGGTGGACCATGCAGGCGTCGATCAGGGACGCCCCTGCCTGATGCAGCGTGACGTATCCATCGAGGTAGCCCGCGAGGAGCTCGTCGATGATCGACGTCATGCTCTCGTGACCCATCCCGCTGACGTCCTGGTGCCCGACCTCGAGACCCTCGATGGTCGCGAGCCAGATCGCGTGGCTCAGCATCACGCTGTTTTCGTGCACCTCACCCTCGTCGGCGGTGCCGGTCAGGCGGCCCGAGTACGTCCCCGGGTTGCCGGCGGCGCGCGGGTCGGAGATGTTCCGCTCGTGGACGTGTCCGGAGTCGACGACCCAGCGGGCGGGCAACCCGGCCAGCATCGAGAAGACGTCCGCGATCGACTCCTCCACCGCGCCCGACTCGCCGTAGTAGGTGAAGTCGTCAGTCCTTTGCCGCACCAGGGCGTGTCCGAGCTCGTGCATGAACGTCCGGTAGCCCTCGTCCGGGTCGGTGAGCGCCCCCTCGCCGAACTGCAGGTCTCCGCGGTCCATCGCCGCGTACTCCGGGTCTCCGTAGCGCAGGTAGACCACGAGGGGGCTGCAAGGTTGATCTTCACCAAAGCTGCTCTCGAGGAAGTCACACCCCGTCGCCGCGTAGGTCCACGCCGTGGTGGCTTCTGGCCAGGGTGTCGCTCCTGCCGCGACCCCCGACTCGTCGTAGATCAGCTCGCGGTGGTCCCGGAGGTTGGCGTCGCTGAACCAGCCCTTGGCGTCGTAGATCTTCCGCTGCCGTGCCCGGCGCACCTGCTCGAGCCTCCCGAGCTCGGTGCCGTCGATCGCGTCGACAAAGAGCACCGGGGCGCTCGGCACCTTCCCCGCCTGCACCGCCACGCGCCATGCGAGCCGCGGGCGCTCGGTGCCCCGGATCCACATGGCGGGGGCATAGATCACCAGCCGTGGATCGTCACGAGGCTCACCATCGGGGAAGATCTCGGCGACCCGCGCCGCCGCCTCGGTCGCGGTGAGGGTTGGCTCGGGCACCTCCGGGACAGTCGCCGGGACGTTGACCGAGACGAAGAAGACTTCCTCCGGCGTGAGGCGGACACGGAGTCGCCCGCCCTCGATGGGATGGCCGCCGGCGGTCACCTCGAAGGAGACGGTCTGGATGCTGGTGCCCGACACCGAGGCCGCGCCGAGCGCGACCCCCTGTGGCAGCCCGAGCGACTCGCGAAACAGATCGACGAATGCCCCTGCCTTGGCCTCGGCCCCATCGCCGCCTGGGGCCTTGAAGCGGCCCCGCACCGACAGCACGCGACCGTCCGGGTCACGGAGCACGTCGATGCCGCCGGTGTTGTGGTCCTCGAAGCCTTGCCCCTCCGGGGAGCCTTCCTCGGCGTTGCATCCAAGGGTCGCCGCAGTGACGAGCCCAAACGTCACGATCATCGATCGCATCAACGCGCCTCCCACCCTTTACGTCAGAGTATCACCCGGCCGGGGCGGCCGTCGTCGATCGGTGCACCGAGGTGTGCAGCCAGAGGTCCCTGGTGCACCCTTGCCGGATAGGCGGTACGATGAACCCGTGCTCCAGAGCACCCCGACAGGATTCAGCGCCTCGCTCGCGCTCGTCTGCGCCGTCTTCACCGTCTGCGGCTGTCACTGGCTATCACCTTATCGGGATCGCGACAGCGGGGGTCGAGCCCTGCCGGCTGACCTGCGGGTCGACCGGCAAGCCCGGGACGGGCCCCGCGATCACGGGCCGGATCTCGGCGACGCCGGTGTCCTCGACGGTCAGCCGTGCCAGGGCTGGGGCCCCTTCTCGGCGCCGACGCTGCTGCCCGGGCCGGTCAACGAGCTCGACTCCGACGAGTGGGGCGGCAGCGTCACGGCTGACGGCAGCGGGCTGTTCTTCAGCTCCTGGCGGGCGGGCGGCAGCGGCCAGAGCGACATCTATCTCGCCACCCGCGACGCGCAGACTGGGGACTTCGGCCCGACGGTCAACCTCGCCACGCTCAACAGCCCGGCCAGCGACGGCCCACCCTGGGTCACGACCGATGGGCTGACCATCGTCTTCACCTCGAGCCGCGGCGGCCCCTGGCGGATCTATCGCTCGTCGCGCAGCACCCGGGGCGCGCCCTTCGCGACCCCCATGGCGCTCGAGTCCCCCGCCGCCGGGCTCTCGCCCTACCTCACCGACGACGGGCAGGTTCTCTACTGGTCGGACGGCGACGACATCTGGCGCGCCCGGCAGGACGGCGTGGGCTCGTTCGGCCCGCCGGAGGCGGTGGCCGAGCTCAACGGCCCCCACCACGAGCGCGTCGGCTCACTCTCGGCGGACGGGCTCGAGGTGGTCTTCACCTCGGATCGACCCGGCGGCGCCGGCGATTGGGACGTCTATCACGCCCGGCGAGAAACCCCCGACGGAACCTTCGGCTCGGTGCGGAACATCGCCCAGCTCAACACCGCGCGCGACGAGCTCGCCGGTGGCCTCTCGCCGGACGGCCGCACGCTGTACTACAACCGCGAGACCGACATGGCTCAAGGGTCGCTGGACGCAGACATCTGGATCAGCACCCGGGACTGCCGGGACTGAGGCATCGGGCTCCAGCCCAGCGATCGGCAACCACTGGAATGCGCTGTAGCGGTATGGGAAGGCAGTCAGCAGGAGCGTGAGGTCGCCGTCGCTCACGATCCACGCTCACCCGAACCCTGGCGCGCGAATGCGGTGCGAAGTCTAGCCACCGTCTTGAGCAAGCGGTCGTTGTGGCGCAGACGCTCGAGCGGACAGAGGCGCAGCATCTCGTCGATCAGCGAGACGTCTACCCGCTCGTCTGACGCCTACGGTCGAGACGTGCTCGTCGCGGAGCGGAGCGGAGAAGCCTGCGATGCCATGCCCACATTTTGGCAGGGCAACTCCAGCTGCGCATGGGTGCGGCTTCGCTGAGACGATGCCCACGCGACCGTCGCCGTCTCTGTCGGTCGTAGCCTTGGGTGTCCTGCGTTCTTCCGCCGGGGAGCTCAGGTCAGCACTTCAGCGCAACCGCGCTGTCGCGTCGCTCCATCCCGAGGGGGTCTTTTCGTAGACTCGTTGCTCTCCGCAGGCGTTCATCCGGACCACCGTCCAGGGCGTTCCGTCTGCCCGCAGGTACCAATCCGCCCTGAGGACCCGCACCGCAGGGCAGCTCAACCGGCGAGCGCACAGAGCGGTCGCCGCAGCCGAGGCCCGCTTGATCCTCTGTCCGTAGCGGTTCGTGGCATCCACATAGAGGGGGGGCATTTCGATGAACCCCCCGGACGGAACCACGACGGCGTCCCCGGCGGCAGGAAGACCGACAGCATCCCCGGCACTGGCCAGCATCGGAGAACGAACGCACGAAGCGGTGAAGGACAACGTCGCGAAGACGATGAACAGCAGTGGCACCCTCATCTCCCCATCCTCCGATCCCGCAACCGACAACCTGCAACCGACAACCCACCGACGACAGTGGCCAGGTCCATCTAAGGGGAAGTCTTGCTGCGGAGGGGCCCGTTGTCAACCGATTCGCACAAAAACCTACACTGGCGACCGTGGGATCACGCGCGCCCAAGGGCGCGTTCGCTCCCTCTTCCTGCCTCCCGGTGCTGGGCCGTGACCTGAACGATTACCAGAGGTTCAGGCGTGCGAGTCGACGCCGGCCGCGGCGCTAGCTCTCCACGCGGCCATAGGGGTTCGCCACGGTGAGCGAGACCGGCAGCGAAAACCCCGGGACGCGGATGCTCTCGCGGTCGATCGTGAGCTCGGCCCCATCGACCGCGTCCGAGCCGAAGTTGTAGATCGCCTCGTCATGCCCGTCGAGCAGAGCGTTGCGATAGCGCTGCTGCTCGGCCTGCACCTGCTCGTGGGCCTTGCGGTGGCGGGCCTTGGCCTGCTCGCCATGCTTGCGCTGCAGCAGGGACCAGGTCGCCTCGGGCGAGAGCAGCAGCCCGGTGGCGTTGTTGCCGCCGAAGCCCTTGGTGTTGATGAAGATGCCCTGCCAGTGCGCCGGGTCGTACTGGCGGTGCTCGGTGCTGAGCGAGAGCCGCTCGCCGTGCAGGTCGTCGGCGAAGCGCGTTACCGTCGAGATGCCCGGCACCACACCGGTGGCGAAGGTGCCGAGGGCGAAGCTGGTCTGGTCGCCGGCCGCGGCGCCGAGCGAATGACCGACGAAGCACTTGGTGGCGGCGACCACCCACTCGCGGATGTCGAAGGCGTTGGCCACGCGGTCGAAGACGTGCGACTCGGTGACCCTGTTCTGCGGCGTACCGGTGCCGTGGGCGTGGAGCATCGTCCGGTGCCGCAGGCCCTGGTCTCCGAGGATCTCGCGGGCGAGGCTGGCGGCCTTGCCGAGGGTGAGGTAGTTGCCGATGCCCGGCGAGGCGATCGACTTCTTGGTGCCGTCGGCGTGGATGTAGACCCCGGGGACGGCGGCGTAGATGCTGGCGCCGTGCGCGAGGGCCAGCTCGTCGTTCATCAGCACCAGGTACTGCGCCGACTCCCCCATCACGAAGCCGCAGTTGGGCGCAAAGGGCCGGCTGGCGCGCCGGTGATCGGGCTCGCCCTCGGTCAGGCCGTCGAGCTCGAGCAGATCGGGGTCCTCCGACAGCGCGCTCATCGCCCGATAGCCCTCCATGACCTCGGGGAGCACCGGCGCCTCGGCGGCCCCCACCACGGCCAGATCGACGATACCGGTCTGGATCTCGCGTACGGCCTTCTCGAGATTGTAGAGGAAGGTGGCGCAGGCGCCGACGAGGCCGGCGGTACGACCAATGCTTCCGACGACGTAGGCGTTGACGAAGTCGGCGGGCATCTGGGCCAGGCTGAAGGGGCAGTGGCGCGAGCTGGTGTACTTGCCCATCATGGGGTGGGCCAGCATGCCGCCGGCACCCTCGGGATCGAGCTGGCCCATGGCGCTCGACGCGTAGACCGCGACGCGGTCGGCGGGCACCTGCTCGAGCAACCGGCTCCAGCCGATCCCCACGCTGCGCACGGCGTCGGAGGAGCCATAGACCGCGAGCTGCAACCCTCGCGCGTGGTGCCGCGCCGGATAGCGCGTGGCCGGCCGAAAACCCGTCGGCACGCTGGCGGCTGCGCGCACGGTGGCTTGGTGGTGGTCGGGCACCAGCAAGGTGGTCGGCTCGACCAGGCTCACCTCCACCAGCCCGTCGTCGAGCAGGCGCGTGGCCCAGCCGGTGGGGAGCTCGTTGGGCAGATCGCTCTGCTGCATCAGCCAGGCTGGCCGTCCGCCCTCCGCCGGCTGCGCCACGATCCGCTCTTGCCGGTAGACCCGATCGACATCGAAGACCCAGGGCTCGATCCTGCGGACGAGGGTGTGGTCGAGCACCTGCCGCTCGAGCTCGGCCGCCTCCAGGTCGCGCGGCAAGCCCATCAGCCGCGCCAGGGAGCCGCGAACCTCGGCCCGCTCCGCCGGCGGCAGGGCGTCGTAGACGATGCGCCCGAAGGCGTGGTGAAACGAGCTGCGTCCGGCGGCGTTGACGCCGCCAAAGCCGATGACGACCGGAAGAGGGGTCACTTGATGCTTCTCCGTACGAGGCCCGAGGCGATGACGAAGACCAGGGGCCTTGCTCGATCTGGCCCTCCAGTCGGTCTGACGATAGGGCACCTGATGCGCACGACGCAACCGTCTGCGGCAAACCAGCGGAGTCGCCGACCGCTGGGTGCGTACGCACCGAGCCAACTCATCGGAACCAAGTTGTCGAGGAACTAGCCGTGCGCCGCGCCCCGTCGCCGGTGGACGCTTGTCGCCTACCTGACGCTAGCGCGGCGATCCCGCAAGAGGCGACCCCAGCGCGACGGCGGTCGCCCGAGGCCGCTGTTGCGCCGCAGCCCGCTGTTGCGCTGCACGATGCCGTTGCGCTGCACGATGCCGTTGCGCTGCAAGCCGCCGCTGCGCCGCAAGCCGCTGTTGCGCTGGATGCGAGCGCCCGAGCCGCGGATGGACAACTTTGAGCCGAGGCTGCTCAGGCCCTTCGAGGACACCGTGCCGCGAGCGGATCGTCGCGCCGAGCGTGCCGGCCGCACCCGCAGCTTGACCATCGTCCAGCGCCAGCGGCTGGAACGCCGCCGAAGGCGCGAGTTCTGCGTCGCCCAGATGCTGTTGCCATCCTGGTCCCAGGGAACGCCCTCGATCTTCTCGCCGTGCCAGAGGTTCTTCTTGGCCTTGGCGGCCATCTTGTCGGCCTTCTTGTCGCCGCTGGAGCGCATCGCCCGCCAGCTACGGACAAAGGCGGCGCGGCCCTTGCGGGCCTCGCGGGCCGCCTTCATGAAGACGCCGGTCTGGGTCTTGCCCTCGGGCGCGATGTACTGCTCCTTGGTGCTCCACGAGACGGTCGGGTCGGGGCGGTCCACCGTGAAGACGTAGTTCGCCTCCCGCGCGACGTTGTTGTAGGGGTTCTTCGGGTCCTTCTTGCGCTTGTAGACCGGCATCCGGTAGGCGACGTTGGGCAGGCCGAGGGTGCCCATCGTGTGCCCCTCCCACCCCCCCTGCCAGTCGCCGCCCTTGCCGACCTTGCGGCTCATCACGACGGTGCCGTGATCATCGGTGCCGAGCATCGTGCAGCCGAGCAGGGTCGACAGCGCCATGCGCTTGCTGTTGGGATGATGGTACGGGTTGTTGAGGCCGGCCGAGTAGGTGACCCAGGGAAACGAGCCCCCGGTCTGCTTGTCCTTGATCAGCGCGTCGGCGATCTTGCGCGCCAGCGGATCGATCTTGCCCGGCGTCTTCGGCGGCTTCACGCCCCCCTGGGCGTAGGCTTCGTTCGAGCCGAGCGAGCCGGTCTGACCCTTGTTGTGCCGGTAGAGCAGGTAGCCCACCTGGCCCGCCAGCTCCTTGCCGTGGCGCGTCCCGCTGAGCTTGATCACGTCCTGCGCGAGCTTGCCCATCTTGCTGCGGGACTTTGGACCGTGGGCTAGCAGCTGGGAGCTCTGGCCGGCGATGGCCTCGAGGTAGCTGCGCTCGAAGCTGCCCTTGCTGCCGTGGTGGTTACCCACCAGGCCGTCGGACCGGAGCTTGCCGGGCATCTTCTTGGCGAGGTGCCGCTCGATTTGCCAGACGAGGTCACCGCCGACGACGAACGAGGAGGTGGCCTTGGTCTTCGGGGCCTTCTGCGAGACCCGCATCACCATCGACTCCTCGTTGTAGTCACCCATGCGCACCCCGCCGGTCGCCTTGGGCGGCCAGAGGACCTCACCCTTGGCGCCGCCGCCGAAGTCGAAGGACTTGCCGGTGATTCCCGTGTGGAAGACGGGTCTGTTTCCCTTGCCAAAGGGCTTGGTGATGTCCTTGCGCAGGGGAGCCAACCAGGCGATCGCGGTCTTGGGCACCTTGCTGCTGGCCCATGGCGTGACGAGGTGCTCGACGGAGAAGCTACGGGCCAGGGCCGGAACCCCACCGATATGATCCATGTGACGGTGGCTGATCACCAGCCAGTCGATCTTCTTCACGCCGATCTTCTTGAGGTAGCCGATCAGCTTGGGCGAGGCGTAGTCCTCGCCGGCGTCGAGGAGGATGTTCTTGCCCTTCAGCGTCTGGACCAAGACGGCCTGGCCCTGATCGACGTCGATGGTGTGGACGCGAAACTCGTTGCCGGGCTGGCGCAGCGAGATCTTCGGCGGCGTGGGCGCAGCCAGCGCGGAGGTACCGATGCAGAGTGTCAGGACGGCCGCAAGTAGGTAGCGGGCTCGCCCCGACCCCGATAGGTCGAAGTGACGCATGGACTCTCCTGGTTTGGTGCCCCGATCGACTGCAAACTTGAAGCCACAGTTTGCGGATCTAGGTGCTTGATAGTATTGGCGTAGACGAATGAGCACCTCTTCGGATCCCGGAACCTCTCTGATTATCGAAGAGATCGTCGAGCTTGGTTCTTTGCTCGTATCGATCGTGTTTGCGTGGGCTGCTGCTGTTGAAGCCCAACCCGCGGACGTGCCTCGATTTCGAGAGATCCCCTGACCAGCCTTCCGAAAAATGCAGGCTCCCGCCGGGGGCGTCGCGCCCCAGATTGCCGCCCGCACGACCTCGCCATCAGGTGAAGACAACGAGGCTTTTCTACCATCGCTTCCGTTGGCGCTACGACGTGGCCATAGCCCCTTTGCATCTTTGAGAGCCGTTCGGTCCATTCGGCTACCTTGGGAAGACGACAATCGATCGCTCGTGCTGACGGGTGCCGCTACGGCACCCGTGAAGAAGGATCCGAAGAACCCCTACGACGACGCGGCGCGTACGGCGAACTACATCTTCTCGCTGATGCATCCGGATCCCACCGCGCCGTGGCAGGACAAGGAGCGGTTCCTCCCCGGCCAGGGACAGACCGAAAACGACAAGTTCCTCCCTGACGCGGCTACCGTGGGACCAGGGCAAGGGGACGATCTTCGCCGGCAGCGGCGCCGCGGCCCAGAACTCTCGCGTCGGGCGCCGCGTCACGCGGCCCTTTGGCCGCACCGCGCCCTGGAGCCGCTGGCGCTAGCGATTGGCCCCGTTGAACCAGCGGTCGATGCCGGGTTGGTGGTCGAACCACGGCGTGTCGTCGGCGCTCGGTCGGCCGCCCTTGCGCCAGCGGGTCAGGTACCCGCCGCTGAAGAGGTCGATGTACGAGGCGAGCTCGGACATCCGCAGGCGGTACATCAGGCGGACCCGAAGGCTGTCCGGCGGGGCGGTGGCCATCAGCCCTTGCAGCCGCCGCAGCTCGCCGTAGATCCGCTGCACGGAGTGGAGCATGTACGCCTCGAGCTCGCCGTTGATCCGCGCGACGCGGCCGAAGAGCGCGTCCTGGAGGTCGAAGACGAGGTTGCTGAGGTCCCAGGTCGCCATCACGCGGAACTCGTGAAAATGGTAGCTCAGGCGCTCGTTGAAGCGGAAGGGCAGCGTGAAGTAGACGCCGTCGTGAAGCAGCGGGTAGTCGCGAAACCTGTAGTAGGTGAAGGAGGCGTCGAGGCGGGGCACGAGCGCCCGCAGCCGCGCCCGCTGGCGGTAGCGCAGGCGCTGGTCGGCGTGGACCCCGGTGAAGCGGGAGACCGCCGAGAAGACCTCGGAGATCGGCGGCAGCTCGGCCATCGTGCGCGCGAGCTTGCGCTGCTCGTAGCGCGTCGGCGGCAGCGGGGCGGAGGTCCGTCGGCGCATGCGGATCAACGCCCGGGACCAGGCGATCCACAGCAGGTCGGGGTCGTCAGGGGCGTTGACGAACCACTGGATCGAGCCCGAGGTGTGCCCCGAGTAGATCACCTTCCAGCTCTTTCCGCCGTCGATGCTCTCCCAGATGAAGGCGCCGCCGGCGTCGTAGGAGCCCTTGCGGTAGGGGTCGGCCATCGGCAGCCGCGTGTTGGTCAGCACCCAGAGGTGGCCCTTGTGCTTGGGACAGGCCGAGACCTTCCAGACCTCGTTGGCGGTGAAGCGCAGGCCGCCCAGGCGTTTCCAGTTCTCCAGCGAGCCGGTGAACGCGTTTTCGATGGTGAAGATGCCGTCGTGGGTAGCGACATAGCCGCGACGGCCGTCGAACGGGTCGATCGAGATGTGGCGCGTGATGCGTGCCAGGGGAAAGGTCGTGAAGTAGATCCAGGCCCAGGTCTTGCCGCCGTCGGCCGAGCGCAGCACGCCATAGCTGGTGCAGGCGAAGACGTAGCGCGGATCGTGGCGGTAGAACTCGAGCCAGCCGATGAGCCCCTCGCCGATCCCTTGGGCGGTGGACTTCATGAAGTTCTTTCCTCCGTCATTGGAGGCGTACATTCCGTTGCCGGTGGCGAGCAGCACTTGCCGGGGGTCAGCAGGGTTGACCGCGACGTGGAAGAGCATCGTCTCCTTCGGGTTGGTGCCCTGGAAGGTCCGGACCCAGTTCAGCCCGCCGTCGTAGGTCTGGAACAGGCCGAAGAAGGTGGCGGCGAAGACGATCTTGGGGTCCGTTGGGTGGAAGACCACCCGCCGGACCTCGGTGGGGCGCCAGCCGCGGAAGATCAGCGTCTGCTTGATGTTCAAGCCCGCCGAGCCGAAATACATCCCGAGGTAGGTCGGCCTCGCGTAGGTGAACTTGCGCACGACGGTCTGCATCCGCGGCGCGCCACCGGAGATGCCAACGCCGAAGTTGACGTTGGCCGCGGCGCCGAGGCGGCTGCCCGCCCCGGGCCTGATCGCGCTGATGCCGACCCTCTTCGGGCGGTACCGCAAGAGCTTGGATCGCCCGCGGGCGAGGATGCTGGTGCTCGGCGATCCACCGGCGTGCTTTTCCCCCCAGGCGGGCGATCCGCGGCGGTGGACGCCGAAGTAGATCCGCTCGCCCGAGTCGCCATAGAACGCCTTGGTCTCCTGGATCAGCCGTCGCTCGGTCCAGGTTCGACCGCCGTCGGTGGTCTTCCAGATGTAGCCGTCGAAGGAGCCGACGTAGGCTGTCTCGGGGTCGTGGGGCGAGACGGAGATGGTGTTGTTCCACGAGCGGCGGGCGGTGAAGCCGATGTCGTCGAAGTAGACGCCGGGCTCCAGGCTGCCGACGGTAGTCGTCAGCACCTTGCTCGAATCCACCGGCGCGCGCGACGGCGTCGGCAAGGGCTGGGTCCGTCCGGGCCCGGCGCCCAGGAGGCTCGTTGCCGCCATCGCCGTCACCAGCAAGGCAAGGCGTGGCACACCGGACGCTTTGGGCAACGACATCGGCGGCAAGGAGTCTCCCATCGGCGCACCTATTCTGCCGTCCCTCAGCCCGCTCAGCAACCCACCGCCGTCTCGACTCGTCCTGCCTTTCCCCTGCATCCTCGAGGGAGCGTCGATGCTCCGGGTCTGGGATCCGCCTGCGCCGCGCTCCGGCTTGGCCGTGCCCTTGCCGCCCGATGGTCCACTGGCGGCGTTTCGAATCCCGGTCAAGCCTTCGATTTCCGCATGGATCGCGGCGCTGTGCTCTCTGCGGGCAGCGGGTAAGTTTCTAGGTCGAGGCAGGGCGGGATCCGTGGGATTCCTTTGCGGTAGCCGCTTGATCGATGGCGCTGGCGGTCCCGCGATCGCGCGATCGCGGCAGGCACGCATCCTGCTATGTCCAGCGTGGGCGCTTGCGCCGTCAAACCCGACAACTCACGGAGAGGAATCTGAATGAGCCACGCAGGGCACGTCTCCGCGCGACTGATCTTGATCGGAACGCTGGCCGCCCTCACGGCAGGGCCGGCTCCCCGCGCTGAGGCCAGGGGCGAGCTCCGGGCCCGGATCGGGGCCTGGGCCAAGCGTGGCAAGGTCCTGCTCCAGCGCAAGGGCCACCAGGTGATCACGTCCCTCGAGCGCGCTGGGTTCAAGCCCGCCCAGCGCTTCGCCCGGCACAAGCGGGTCGCGGCATTCGACACGATGCTCGACCGCACCTGGGCCCAGACCGTCGTGCGCCAGGCAGCCAAGCGCGGCGAAGGGCTGGTCCACAAGGGGCTGGCCGGGAGCGTCACGGTCAAGGGCAACAAGGTGACCAAGACGGTCGAGCCCGTGATGGACCTCCGCGCCGAGTTCGGCTGGAAGGTGGGCCGCCGCGAGATGCAAAAGCTAGTTGATCAGGAGGTGTCGATGCAGCGCGAGGCGGGCCGCCTCGTGCCGGGCTTCACGCCGCGGGTCTTCAGCTATGATCGCAAGCGGCTCTCCTTCTCGATGGAGCTCGTTCCGGGCAAGCACCTCAACGAGGTGACCAAGTCCGATCTCAACCCCGGAGCCCTCGGGCGGCTGCGCTCCAACGTCTCGCGGCTCCACCGCGCGGGCCTGGCCCACGGCGACATCAAGCCGGCCAACATCATGGTCGTCGGCGGCGAGATGAAGCTCATCGACTGGGGCACGGCGCGCAGGGGCGTGGGCAAGGGAGGCACCGAGACGGTGATGGATCACTTCCTGCGCCGCAGCATGGGGCACCCGGGCCCCGTGAATCTGAAGGCCTTCGACCGGCGCGCGATGCGCCGCGTGTACCAGGCCGTGGCCAAGCTGCCCGAGTAGTCGGGACTCCGAAGCGGACGGCTTCCTTCATCGCCGCCAACCCCTGAGCCGATCCCAGCAGCACCGCCCGACAGGCCGGTCTGCACCTCCGGTGGTTCGACGCCAAATGCCGACGCTGGTAGCATCCTCGCGCACGCTGCGTGTCGTGCGCGAGGAGGGCAGATGTATCGATTGGGCGCGATGGTGACGGTTGTTTGTCTGCTGGCCGTGGTGACCAGCCACTGCGGCGATGGTCCGTTATCTTCGGATACCTGCCGCCTCGATCCTCAGCACTGTACCGGTGGCGCAGGGACGCGCTGCGACGACGATCGGCAGTGCCACGGCGGCCTCTTCTGTTGCCAGGAGAAGACCAACTGCGGCGGCGGCATGTGCACCTTGTCCTGCGTCGGCGATCTAGATTGCCCCGGAGACATGCTCTGCGAGCACGACAAGTGTTTCTACCGCTGCGCGGACGATCGGGACTGTGCCGCTGGCATGACCTGCGAGCACGGCAAGACGATCTGCGAATACCCATGAAGGCCTGCGAGCGGCGCGCCGTGCGCCGCGGGTACCAGGCCGTGGCCAAGCTGCCCGAGTAGTCGGGACTCCGAAGCGGACGGCTTCCGTCAGCGGAAGCCGGAGGGGCCACTCGAGCCGCTACACTCAGCCGCCCGGCGCAGCCGAGTAGTAGGTGCGGTTGAGGATCTCGAGCTTGAGGTCGTCCGACAGGTCATCGAAATAGGCACAGAAGCCAGCGATGCGCACCACGAGGTCCGTGTACTTGCCGGGGTGGTTGTAGGCGTCCAGCAGGATCTCCCTGCTGATGATGTTCGGCTGAAACTGCATCCCGCCCTGGTCGAAATACCCGCCGATCAAGCCGGCCAGGTTCCTCACGCCCTCCTCGCCGGGAAACAGGCCGGCGTCGATGGTCGAAGTCAGGGTCGTGCCGTTCGGGGCCAGCCTGCCGAAGTCCAGGCCGGCGACCGCGTTCAGGGACGAGGTCAAGTCCACCAGCTGCATGCCGTAGTGCGGACCCAGGCTGTTGGCGAGCGGGACCCCGCGCAACCGGCCCGACGGCAACGCCGGAGTCCTCTTGCCGTACACCAGGTTGGTGTTGAGCCCGTAGTACCCGGCGACGTACTTGCCATCGCGGGTGTTGAGCGTCACGCCTCTCAGCGCGTCGACGAAGACTTGCAGCACCCGGTTCATCCACTGCTGGGTCTCCGGTGCGCCGTCCTCGCCGAACTTGGGCGCAGCGAGCAATGCCTGCTGAACCCGCCGATTCCCTTGGCCCTCGAAGTTGGCGTCGATCGCCCGGATGACCTCCTCGATGGTGTGGGCCTGGTGCTTGAAGACGACCTCATCGATGGCGACCAAGGAGTCCGCGACATCGGTGACCCCCACCCCTTGGATGCCGCTGCTGTTGATGCTGGCACCCCCTTCGTAGACGCCCTTGCCGGACTCGACGCAGCCCTCGAACAGCGATGACGCCAGCGGCGTGGTGAGCTTGCGGCGCAGCGCCGCCTCGATCAGGTAGTGGTCAGCGAGGACCGCTGAGACCACCTCGTTGGTGCGCGCCTGAAAGCGTGCCATCAGCTGATCGATGCTCGCCGGCGGCCGGCCGGGCGGCAGGGCGCCCTGCTTGCGCCGCACCTTCGACTTGACCAGCCGCAGGAGCTTCTGGTCGAGCTGGTCGAGGATCCCATACTTCCACAGTGGCCGCTCTTCCCCCTTGAGGGCCTGCAGGAACGGCATCGTGAGGTTGACGTTGGCACAATCGGTGTTGGCGAAGTGATCCCTCGAGGCGACCGGCTCGACGCAGCCCACGATCGAGTAGTTCCGCGCATCCGCCAGCGACGTCGCGTATTCACTCTGCAGCGCCCGGATGTACGGCTCGTCGTTGTACAGCGCGGGCATCGGCGAGCCGCCGAGGTAGACCTCGGCGATCCGCTCCAGATACCGGCTCGGGCTCTGCCGGTGGACGCGTGCCGCGACGTTCGCGCCGGTCGGGCGGAGCTCGCAGACGTCGAGGATCATGTACGACACGTCGTTCGTACAGTCCTTGCCCTGCTGATCGACGCCGCCGATGGTCACCGTCTCGACGGTAGACAGGCTCTCGAACAGCTTGCCGAACTGCAGGCCGGTGTCGCCGTCGTTGATGAAGATCACCTCGTCGACCTTGAGGATGAAGCACGCCAGCAGCTCCCTGGCGGCCTCGTAGCTGAGGATCCCGTCGGCGACGTCCTGCTGGTAGTAGGGGTCGAGGACCTGGTCCAGCCGCCCGAACGAGATCGCGTTCTCGAACGACTCCGTGCAAAGCGCGATGTGGACCAGGAGGATGCTCTGCAGCGCCTCATGAAAGGTACGGGCCGGGTGCTTGGGGACGCGGCGGCAGATCTCGGCCATCTTTCGCAGCTCCGCCCGACGGGCCGCCTGCGGCTCCCGCTCGCTGAGCGAGCGCAGGTGCGCCGCGTAGCGCGCCGCGAACTCCTCCAGGCCAAGCAGGGCGATCTTCACGCTCTGATAGAACGCGTCGCCGCCGTCCGGCGACCCGGCCGGTTTCTCCTCGGCCTGTTTCTCCTCGACCTCTGCCCGGATCCCGGTGGTCCCGAGCTGCAGGATGCGCTCGGTGTTGACGATGAAGTGGGCGACCGCGGCCAGGTTGTTGTGGAACGCGACCTTCTTTTCGAGCATCCGCGCCATGAACAGCGCCAGCTCCCGGCCCGACGGAAAGACCTCGCCGAGGAGGCTGTGCTTCGCCCAAAACGGGAGAATGTTCCAGTAGCAGCGCAGCTTGTCGGCCCAGGAGAGCTGGAACGACACCGGCTTCTGGCGATCGAGGTTCCAGAGCGTCAGGACCCCGGCGATGCCGTAGTACTCGACCCACAGATTGCCGCCAACCCGCTTGGCCGTGTAGTTGCCGACGAGGAGCTCCTGCGGATAGACGATCGTGCTCTTGTGGTTCAGCAGGTGCCTGAGGAGCTTGGCCCGCTGAACGCTGACCGGCTGGGTGAAGCCGTGCTTCTTGTAGTAGGCCGTCTTGAGGGCGGCGGACTCGATGCAAGCCTGGTATCCAGCGTCTCGGATGTCCTGGCGGATGTCTCGCACCCGCTGGGTGAGCTCGGGGGAGCGTCGGCGTCGCTGCGGATCGCTGCGCTCGACCCGGATGTCCAGTGCGGCGAACGCCTGCGTCGCGCGCGCGAGCGCCTCGGCGCTCTCCTCGGCCGTGATCTGCAGCGGCTGCTGCACCAGGCCCAGGCGGCGGGCCTTGGCCTGGTGCACGTCGTAGTAGCGCAGCAACTCGATCGACGGCCGCTTCAAGGCATGCAAGAAGGCGGCGGTCGCCTCGATGTTGCGGTCACCGTCGTTGTGCCGCGGGACCACGCACATCCGGAACCGAATGTTGGCGGCGGCGGCGGCGAGCCGCTGGGCGTTCTGCGCGATCGGCCGCAGCTGCGCGCCCGTCAGCTCGAGGTGCAGATCATCGTCCCCGACGACCTTCAGATCGAAGAGGAACAGGTCGACCTCCGGCAGGACGGCTTGATAGGCGCTCCACGGGACGAGCCCCGCGGTCTCGACGGCGACGTGCAGGCCCTCCTGCTTCAGCGCGGCCAGCAGGGCCAACAGCCCCGGCCGGGGCTGCAACAGCGGCTCTCCGCCGCTGAGCGTGACGCCACCGTGGCTCCGGCGGTAGTAGTCCTGGTCTCGACGGATCACCTGCATGATCTCCGAGACGGACGCGTGGGTAGCGCTCGATGCCGACGGGCTGCGGGACTGGGTCTCTGGGTTGTGGCACCACCTGCACCGCATCGCGCAGCCCCGGAAGAAGACCACGGTGCGGATCCCAGGGCCATCGTGCACGCAGGTTCGCTGGACCTTCAGCAGGTCCAGCTGCTCGTCGTCGGGGTTGGTAGCCTGGAGCAGTAGGTTGGTGGTCATCCGCTCACCTGGCGAACCGCGCGGTGGTGGCGTGGGCCGCCATCGCGCTGGCCGCAGCCTCGCCGTCGCCGCGCTCGATCGCTGCCAGCGCCTGCTGGTGGTGGCGCGGATCGAACTTGCCCGGCTGGTAAAAAATCTCGAACGTCGAGCGGTTGTGCAGATATACCTGCCGCACCGGGTGGAGCATCAGCCCGAGCACCCGGTTGCCGGTCAGCTGGACCAGCTCCTCGAAGAAGTCGAAGTCGCGAAGCTGCAGCTCGGCGGGCGAGGCGTCCGGTTGGCCGAGGGCCTCGACCGTGACCCGCAGGCGCGAGCCCGCGATGAGCTCGGGGCCCTTGGCTGCGACCGATCGTGCCACCCGCCGGGCGGTCCAGCACAGGAGCATCCCCCGGATCTCCATCAGGTCCTGCAGCAGCTCCGCGTCCGGCACTCCACCCGGCGCCACCAGCAAGGGCAGGATCTGCAGGCCGGCCTTGACCAGAAAATCGTTGACCCGCGTGGCACCACCCTGGCGGATCTCGACCATGCCCACGGCCTCGAGCCGGTGTAGCGCCTCGCGGATCGTCGACCGATTGACCGCCATCTGCCGCGCGAGCTCCCGCTCTGACGGCAGCGCATCACCGGGCATCAGCGCGCCCTCGACCACCTGCCTTCGTATCGCCTCGGCCACCTGCACGGCCACGGTGACCTTTCGTACGGGCTTGAACGGCATCTGCTGCTCCTTGATCGCCAGCGCCTTGTTCTCCTGATTTTAACACCGACTGGCCGGGTGGTCCAGTGGTCCGACCAGTTTGGCAGGCGATTCGACCAGCTTGGCAGGCGGCCCGGCCTATGCCGTCGGTTGATCAGGCTTCAGGAAGCGGAGGCCACGCAGCGGACGCGGTTGATGTCGCCCTTGTCGGAGTATCCAAGGCCGCCATAGTTGAAGTGGATGTACCAGGCATAGGTCCCGTCATCCTCGACGGATGAAGAGGACCAGAACGACCCACAGATCCCGTCCAGGGCGTCGATCCAATAACAGCCGCTGTCCGGGCCGTCGTCCTCCGCGCAGCCGTCACAGGAGGTGTTGGTACACGAAAGTAGCAGGCAATCGTCCTGAATACCGCAAGTTGCACCGGTCTCGGCGCCGGGGCATCCCTTCAACAGCGACCGCAGCTCGCCGATCGTGGGAAGCCTCCAGTTGCCATGTCCGGCCAGTATCAGGTCATCACAATGGTCTATGGCCTCTTGCTGGAGCAGCTCGACCTCGTCCGGCATGTTCTGCCAGGTCAGACCGGTAGCTGGATCCAACCATGTGCCACCACTAATAATTCCCGTGTCGCCGCGGATGGTGCCTCCGCCCGAGTCGGCGGCGGTGCCTCCGTCGTGGATCCCCGAGTCGGCGGCGGTGCCTCCGTCCCCGGAGCAGGCGAAGATCAGGAAACTGGCGGCTGCGATAAATAGCTTTGCGGTTTTCATAACTTCCACCGTACCGAATGCTTCAGGCACGGCGGTTGAAGCAACCCGAGCCTGAGTGGGCGAACCGCAACCAGTATTGAAGGTCGACAGGGGGGCGTCAAGGTCAGGGGATCGTTTCCATTGCGGGCCCCAGAACGCCAAGGTGATGTCGGTATTGATTGACGAATTCGGCTCAGTCGGAGGGAGGATTGATCCCGTCGGGTGGCGTTGGTCTGACCTTGAAGACGACCTCCCTGCGGATCTGTACGGTGCCGGGCCTTGCGCCCCGCGGCTTGGTCACATAGCGCGCCCGGGTGGCGGACACGGCGACCACCCCGCCGTCGCGGGCCTTGCTGTGCCAGGCAGCGATGCCGGCGGCGTGCTTGAGGGTCTGGCGATCGGGCTCGCTACCGGGCGGCCCCTGGAGCACGACGTGGCTGCCGGACGTGCCGCGAACGTGGAACCACCAGTCGTTGGGCCTGGCGAGCTCGAGGCTCAAGATGTCGTTGTCGAACGCCGTCCGGCCAGCAAGCGCCGTCCAGCCGTCGCCGAGCGCGTGCTCGATGATGCTCGCCCGTGGGTCCCGCGCGCTTGCCTTGTCTCTGCTCGACCTGCCTCTGCTCACTTGGCTCCGCTCGACTTGCTGGCACCTTGCTTGGCCGCCGGTCGCTTCGAGGTCGCGCCCCGCTTGAGCGCCAGCAGAATCCCTTTTGCCGCGGTCTTCAAGGTGTCGAAGACACCGACACCCGTCCGCGAGCTCGCCAGCACCACCCGCTGCCCCGCGAGCCCCAGCAGCGACCGGAGCTTGTCGGCGGTGAGGCGGCGCCGACCGGGCGCGCCGTCGAGCTGGACCACGAGGGGGATCGCCCGCCAGTCGTAGCCCAGCCCGGCGAGGTTTCTCTTGAGGCTCTTCCAGCTCTCACGGGTCGCCTTGGCCCGAGCCGGATCGGCGTCGGCGACGAACACCACCCCGTCGACGCCCTTCAGGATCAGCTTGCGGGAGGCGCTGTAGCGCACCTTGCCCGGCACGGTGTAGAGGTGAAAACGCACCTTGAAGCCGCGGATCTCGCCGAGGTTCAGGGGGACGAAGTCGAAGAACAGCGTCCGCTCGGTCCCGGTCGCGAGGGAGATCAGCTTGCCCTTGGCCTTGGGGTTGATGCGGCCGTAGATGTACTCGAGGTTCTCGGCGAGTCCCGCGGTCGCCGGCCCGTAGTAGACGATCTTGACGTTGATCTCGCGGGACGAGTAGTTGATGAAGCTCGCATCGGCCGAGCTCGGGCAAAGCCCGATCGCCGTCGCGAGCAGCAGCGGCAGTCCTCTCATGGTGTACGCCTCCCTTGGTCGCCAGGGCTGATGTGTGCGCGGATGATCAGAGCAGGTAGACCACCGACAGGTTGAACAGCCAGGACCAGATGCCGAGGTGCTTGACCTCGGAGAAGAAGCGCAGCGAGGGCAGCGCGAGATCGACCAGCAGCCGACCGGGGCCGACCGGGATCGCGTAGCCGAAGCCGATCACGTCGATCCGGAGCATCCCGAACGGCGTCCTGGTATTGGAGGCCATCACCCCGGCGCCGAAGCGTAGCGGCCAGTAGACGCTGTCGGTGATCTCGGCCAGGTGGCCGAGGGTCAGGTTGAGGGCGACCTTGGGGCCGGCGCTGACGTTGCCGTCGGCGTAGTCGCCGGGGTACCAGGCCGCCGGCGCAAGCTCGAGGCCGACCTCGAACCGCTTCATCAGCACCCCGACGCGGAAGGCGAACTGCCCGGCGGCCCTGAACTGCATCTTCAGCTGGTGCTCGGGCCAGAACGCCGAGAACCCGGGCGCGCCGGACAGACCGGCGAAGAAGTGCACGCCGCTCCACGCCCCCTCGGCGGCGCGCGTCTGCGCCTGCGACAGCGACACGCAGCGGTTGTCCCGGCAGACGGTCTGCGCCGGACAGGGCGGGTTGCAGGCCGATACGCACTGCCCCTCGACGCAGAGGTAGCCCTCGCGGCACGGCGGCTGGCACGCCGTCGACGGCTCGTCCTGGCCATCGGCCGCTGCCTCGGTCGGCTGCTGGGCGATCGCTCGGCCGGGCTCTGATAGCAGCGACGCGATCGCCGTGATGATCACCACTAGGGACGCGGGCTTGGCGGACATCGCTGGCTCCTCGCGGGGTTCGAGACCAAAGGGAAGCACCCGACAGCGTCGACTGTCAACGGCGACCGCTGATCACCGCCGCCGTGCTCGCCAAGCTGACCCCCCGATGCCATCACCCCTCCCGCACCACGAGCCGGCCGAGTCGCGCGGCCTCCGACGGCGCGTCCATATCCGCCACCACATCGAAGACCAGCGCGGCACCGGCTCGGGGCTCGATCCCCTCGAGCTTGAGCACCAGCCGCTCTCCCCGCTCGTCGAGGATGTCTGTCATGCGTAGCGTCTCGCCCTCGAGGAGACCGAGCTGGCACCCGGTGACGGGTCCGTCGGACAACGCATCTGGAGACGCCTCCGCCGCCGCGAGGACGGCGATCCGTCCGTCTCCGGTCACTGCCGCGTCGGTGAAGCCAAGCTTCGAGCCCCCGAGCTCGCCGAGCTCGACCTGAGCCACCGATCGCAAGCGCGGCGTCGGGCCGCTGTCGTCCAGCCAGCGCAGGAACGCGCCGACGTCGATCGCTCCGATGGCGTTGACCGGCCCGATCGGGCCGCGCGGCGCGCCGTTGCCCCGCTGAAACAGCAGCAGGTCATCGCCGAGCACCAGCGCGCCCTCGACGTTGAGCTCCGACCCCGCAAAGCTCGTGTTCGCGCGGAGCTCTTGGTAGAGCAGCGGGGCGGCGACCACGCGGGGCTCGCGGCCCTCGGCGATCAGGACCAGGCTCTCTCGCATTCGACTCGAACCCGAACCGAATGCGACGAGGCGACCATCGTCCAGCCCCACGCAGGCCTCGAGGTCCAGCTTTCCCTGCTTGTTGCCGATCAGGTCGTCGAAGACGCGGCGCCCGCCGGGTCCGGCGGGCAACAGCATGGCTCGCGTCTCGCCCGGCTGGTGATGAGCCGCGAGCGCGTTGACGTCGTCCTGCACGATGACCAGTCGACTGCCCCAGCGGCGAATCGCAGACGCGGCGCGGACGTGCCCCGGCCGATCTTCGACGACAGAGCCGCCGTCGGCATACCTGAGCGGCTCGAGCTGGTCGACGGACGCGTGGAGGCTGGCATCGCTCCGAGCGGTGATAGTTCCGGTTCTCATCGTTACTCTCGCGACGTCGTCCAGAGCCTCTCCATCTTGTCCAGCTCGGCCGTCACCTCGTCCGGCAGGGGCACGGGCTCGTGGTTCTCCAGCCGGTCCTTGACGAGCAGCTCATCGGTCGCCGCGATCAGCTCGAGGGAGGCCGAGTCAGCCGCCTCGGTGAACCCCACGTCATGAATCAAGGTGGCACCGCTCAGCGCAGCCATCAGGCAAGAGATCGCCGACAAACAGATCTGGTTCAAGAGACATCGGTTCCCCCGGGGACGTCTGTCCGAGCGGCGCCCGGCACAGAGGATGAGGCCGCATCCTTCGCAAAGATCAGGAAGATGCCCAGGTAGGCCAGCACGATCGAAAGGGCCGGGTTGATGAAACAGAGGAAGGCGTAGCGTGCGTAGTCCGCGGTGGGCACGCCGAGGGTTCCGGCGTAGAAGGCGGCGGCCGCCGTCCATGGGAAGAGCTGGATCGTCAGGGTCGCCCCCTCCTCGACGCAACGGGAGAGCATCCTGCGGGCCAGGCCGACCTTGTCGTACATCTTCCGGTAGAGGGTCCCGGTGAGGATGATCGACGAGTAGCTGTCGCTGGTGGTGATGTTGATGAAGACGGCCGTGAGGATCGTCACCGGCACCATGTGGGCGGCCTTGCGGATCCTGCGGGAGAGGGCATCGACGATGACGTTGAGGTAGCCGCCGCCCTCGAGCACGCCCCCCAGGGCGATGATGATGAAGGACAGCGAGACGCTCCACATCATGCTCTGGATGCCGCCCCGGTTGAGAAGCTTGTCGACGACCGTGACCCCCGTCACGTGGCTGTAGCCGTGGTTGACGGCCGAGAACATCTCGGTCCAGCTCGCACCCTGGAAGATGACGCCCATCAGCACTGCCATCGCCACGCCCGAGATCATCGCCACCAGCGGCGAGACCTTGAAGAGGCTCATGGTCAGGGTGACGACGATCGGCAGCAGCATCACGACGCTGATGTCGAAGCTCGAGGCGAGCGTCGACCGGGTCAGCTCGACCTGGGCGTAGTCGACGGTGGCCCCGCCGTGCTTCACGCCCAGCACGGTGTAGATCACCAGACAGATGACCCAACTGGGAATGGTGGTCAGCATCATGGCCTTGATGTGGCCGTAGAGCGTGGCCCCGGCGGCGACAGCTGCCAGGTTGGTCGTATCGGAGATCGGAGACATCTTGTCGCCCGTGAGGGCTCCGGAGATGACGCAGCCCGCCGTGAGAGGCGCGGGGATCCCGAGGCTGGCGCCGATGCCCATGATCACGATCCCCATGGTTCCGACGGTCCCCCAGGAGGTGCCCACACAGACCGAGACGATCGTACAGAGGACGAATCCGGAGGGCAGGAGCCACGAGGGACTGATCAGCTCGACCCCGTAGTAGATCAGCGCCGGGATCGTGCCAGCCTTGATCCAGGAACCGATGATCGCCCCGACCATCATGAAGATGAACAGGGCCGACATCGCCCGGGCCAGGTTGTTGACCATGAACTGGACGATCTCGTCAAAGGAATGGCCGAGATGCCGCGTCACCAGGCAGGCCAGGCTGATGGCGATCAGCAGGATCACGTGAAAGTCGGCCTTGAGCACGGCGATGCCGCCGATGATGATCAGCAGGATCGCAGTCACTGCCAGCACAGACAGGCCCAACGATGGAGTCTTCTTTGCCGTGACTCCTTCCACCTCGTCGCCGTTCTCGTCCACGGTGCTCCCTCCTTGCCGCTCCCTCGCTGGAGTCGGAGAGTATCTTGGCCCACTTCGAGGCCAATCGGGGGCTCTACCTGCAGGCGCGCTTCGAGCCCCCATTGATGGCGCTTAGTGGTTGACGGTCGGATCGTCCGATCGTCTGATAGCCCAAGACTCTGGTGTGTCTGTTCGGTGACTGCTGACAAACGGCCCTGTCGAGGGGGCGAGCTGGGAGGAGACGACGTGGCCGCACTGGATCCGATCGAAGGTATCTCTCTCGAACGTTACGCTGATCTTTGCGCGAAGATGAAGGACTGTGGCGGTGATCTCGAGGTCTGCGCCAGCATCGCCCAGCAAAACGGTGTCGATCGCGCCGCGTGGCAGGCCGCGATGGACGGCTGGAACCACCGGATGCAGGACCCCGCCACCGCCGGAGAGGTCGCGCTGGCCTACATGCCGCTGTATCAGGCCGCGCTGGCCAGCGCGACGGGTGGCGTCTGCACCGCGAGCTTCGAGGACTACGTCGGCATGAGCGCGATGGTCAAGAGCAAGGCGCAGGGGCTCGACACGATGTATCTCAACTACGGCATCGACGTGCACCAATGGAGCCAGATCTCCACCTACTGGGTCGATCGGCTGCTCAAGGAGCCAGAGCTCGGGCAGAGCTTCCACGCCGCCTGCTTCCCCGAGATCCAGCGACTGGACGCCGGGGGCGCTCCGCCGGCTGCGGGGCAGGGGCACAAGCCCGACGAGCCCAGCGCCGACCAGGTGGTCAAGGCCGCCGGAGCCATCAGCTCGCTACCTCCGGTGGCGGTGGGCGAGAACTGCTTCGTGCTCTGGACCGATGGCACCAAGTACCAGGCACAGGTGCAGCAGGCCGGCGATCGGCAGTGTCTCGTCGCCTTCTCCGACGGCCAGCAGCAGTGGATCCCCAACGACCGCATCTCGAGCTCGTAGGCTTAGGTGCGGCGGACGGTCTGGGCGTTCGCCCAGCTCACCCCCGGCGCGGCTGGCTCGGCTTGGCGATCGGGATCTACTGCTGGGCCGGTTGCTGCTGCTCGGCAGCCAGGCAGACGCCACCGTCTGGCTGGCCCACGGTGCGGATCACGTCCGCGGCGGCTGGCGGCAACAGCTGGCCCGCCAGCTCCGAGGCGATCATCCGCACCATCAGGTGGCTCAGCTTCTCCACCTCATAGCAGGGGATGTGGGGCTCGGCGTGAGGGTTGCCCACGCCCGAGTCGTCGGTGAGGAAGAGGTAGCGGCCGAGGGTCATGAACGCCCCGACTCGCATCACCAACTCGGCCGTCTTGCCCACACCGCTGGCCGCCACGGGGTAGACGCGCACGCCGGCGCGGCGCAGGCTGTTGATGGTGTCGAGCGTGGTGCCGATCCGGGCGGCATGGGGCGGCGCGTCGCCGATCAGAAATACCACCCGGGCGGTATTGTCCGATCGCCAGCTCAGCTGAGCGGTCTGAGCCAGCGCCTCGTGCATCGCCTCCGGGTAGTCGCCGCCGCCCGCCGCCCCCTGCCGGGCCAGATCGTCGCGGAAGGCGTCGAGCCCGGCAAAGTCGAAGGCGCGGGTGACATACTCGTCACCCGAGTCGCGGTAGACGACCAGGGCGTAGCGCACGTCGACGTTCGGGTGCCTGGTGGCGATCTGCTCGGCGATGTAGGTCGTCTCGACCTTGAGGTAGTGCAGCTCGTCGCCCATGCTGCCGGTGGCGTCGATCACCAACGCGACGTCGAGCTGGGTCGGCGGCGTTGCCACAGCCCCATCGACCGTCACCTCCCAGGGCGCCTTGTCGAGGGTGAGGTCTTGCTCGGAGTGCATCGCCCCCCCGGGCAGCTCGACGCTGAGCGAGAACGGTCCGGCGTCGCCGCCGCCATCACGCGCCGGCAAGTAGAGCGCGCGGCCGTCGGTGCCGGTCCGAAGCGACACCAGCTGCCGTCCACCGGCCTCGACGACGACTTGGGCCTCGCCGACGGGATCGCCGTTGGTGTTCCGAACACGGATCAGCGCTCGCCGGGCCACGCCTTCGACGCCTTCGATCTGGCCGCCGAGTCCGTTGATGAATGCGTCGAAGACGGCCGGGTTGAGATGATCGTCGAAGCTGCCAGCGGTGAGCGTACCGGCCTGCAAGCCCGCGCCCGTCTCCTGCGGCTTGCTCGTGTCCGGACTGGGCTCGCTCGGACTGGCTGTCTCGCTAGGCATGGGGGACGCAGGTCCTGGCCCCCCACCCGACGTATCGCCCGACATCGCTGCAGAGTCCATGGCGCCGCACCCGGCGAGCAGCGCCAGGCTGCTGGTCAGTGCGATCACGGTTGCCGCGGTGGTCCTCTTCATCGCTACCTCCTTCGGTTGACTGCCTCCTGCCGCTTTCGCAACCGCCGTGCCACGCGCACACGAGAGGTTCGCCTGAAGACACGGGGTCTTACGGAAGTCGGCGCTGGGGCACGACGCCTGCGGAAGACCGATCAGCGACATTCGCGTCGCCCCTGACATCGCTGTCACGCCTCGGCGGTGCCTCCGCCACCTTCATCTCCCGCGAGCGACGGATCGGGTAATCCGGCCCCGAATCGGAGGGCGCTCACCTCAGGGGGGCGCCCTCCGAGGTTCCGAGGATCTACTCATCGGCGCCGTGTTGCTGCTCGCCTGGGCCATCGCTCCTCGGCTGCACCGTGGACCGCGTAGCGCTCCGGCCCCTCGTGGCGTACGCCCCGAGACGTACGCCTGAACCAGATTCTCGGACCAGCGAGCAACGCAACCCGGCGGCAGGTCTCCGCCGAAAGGAAGGTTTCCGATGAAGCTCTACTACCATCCGATCTCCGACAACTGTCGACGCGTGGTGGCCACGATCAACCAGACGGGTCGCAATGATGTCGAGCTGGAGCTGGTCGACCTCTTCAAGGGCGAGCATCAGTCCCCTGAGTTCCTCGCCAAGAACCCCAACGGCAAGGTGCCGACACTGGTCGATGGCGACCTGAACCTCTGGGAATCCAATGCGATCATGGCGTACCTCGCGGACGACTCGCCGCTGTGGCCGGCGAGCAAGGCCCGCTACGACATCATGCGTTGGCAGTACTGGGGGGTGGGGCACTTCGCGCCAGCGGTCAACAAGGTGGTCGGCGAGCGCATCGTCAAGAAAGTCCTCGGCGGCGGCCACCCCGACCAGGCCGTGGTCGCCAAGGGGCTCGATGAGTTGGAGCGCTTAGCCCAGGTGCTCGACCACCACCACGTGGGGCGCGACGACATCG
>JAUVBO010000052.1 GCA_030591195.1 Pseudomonadota bacterium | reverse complement strand
TCAAGCTTCGGCGCGCGACACCCGACTCAGATTCAGTGATATCAGTTAGTTCGGCGGAGGCAGGTCCCGACGCGACTCGGCAGGGGTCACTCGAGCGGTCCGCAGCGGTCGAAGCAGCGCACCCGTGGCACGGTGGGCATCCGGTGCTGCGGACAGGCCGGTGTCGGGGCCTTGTAGGTGATGCCCCCGAGGTTGCAGTCGGGGAATTGGTCGTTGCCGCTGAAAAACTTGCCCGCTCGATCGTCATGCCCCAGCGTGGAAAACAGGGGGCACTAGCTACTAGGAGCTAACGGCAGCAAGGAGAAGACCTCGATGAGTGAGCGGACGATCAGCGATGAGCTAGCGGTGGAGCTGTTCCGGTTGCGCTACACCCTTCGGTGTGCGACCGAGAGCCGCGTGATCGGGCCCGCGGCGCAGCAGGCGCTCAGGCGCCTGGAAGAGATCGCGCACCAGGGGGGCCCGAGGCACCTGTTCTTCGAGCACCGCCGCTGGGAAGTGCAGCTCGAGGGGACGAACCTCGCCTGATCGTCCATCCTTCCTCCGCGCCACGCGCGTCCTGCCTCCCGCTACACCCGCTGTTCTTGCCGCAGCTTACGATCAGCAGCCGAACGCCCGAGGGGGCTTGCTTTGCCTGGCGTACATTCTAGTTTAGAGTGACGGGTTCTTGGCGTTCGTGTGATCGCAACGGGTTGAGCATGGTGGGCGTCGACGGTTTCGCCTCGCGGAGGCAGGCACGTTGTTTTCCCAAAGTGAGCTGGGCGCACCTGCTGCCAGCGGACTGCTGCCGAGCCGGGTCCTGCGGCTGCCGGCCGAAGGCCGGCTGCTGATCTGCACCGACATCCACGGCAACCTGCGCGACTTCTCGCGGATGGTCGAGCTGTTCCGGCGCGCCGAGCAGGCGGGCGAGCGTCCGATCCTGCTCTTCTCCGGCGACCTGATCCACGGCCCGAACGCCGAGGAGCACGAGTGGCCGTCCTACCTCGGCACCTTCTACCGCGACCAGTCGGGCGAGGTGATGGAGGCCTTCATTGCGTTGCAGCAGCAGTTCCCGGGCCGGGTGGTGAGCCTGCTCGGCAACCACGAGCACTCCCACGTCGGCGGACCCCACACCCCCAAGTTCTGGACCGACGAGACGGCGCACTTCGAGCGGCACGTCGGCCCCGAGCGGAGCGCCCGGTACCGCGAGGTCTTCCGCAGCTTCCCGCTGGTCGCCATCGCCCCTTGTGGCGCGGTCGTCTGTCACGCGGCGCCGAACGTCAGGATCGACTCGGCGGCCGACCTCGAGGGAAGCTACGAGGGCTTCGAGCTGCTCGACATCAACTCGATGTATCACGGCGCGCCGATCTGCCGGCTGCTCTGGTGTCGGCACTGTCCGGGGGCCGTGGCGCGCGGCTTCCTCGACGCCCTGAGCACCGAAGAGCACCCGATGGACCTCGTTGTCTTCGGCCACGACATCGTCGTCGAGGGCTTCCACATCGTCGGCGCGGAGCAGCTGCAGCTGTCGACGAGCTTCGGCGTCGATGACGACCGCAAGTACTACCTCGAGCTTGATCTCTCGCGCCGTTATCGTGGCACCGAGGCCCTCGCCGTCGGCCGCGAGATCAAGCGTCTCCACCCCGGCACCGTAGAAGAAGAACAGAGCTGACGCGCGCCGGGCAGAGCGGGCGGAGGAGAGAGCAGATGAGGACCCTGACGCTGATGGCCGCTGTCGCGGCTGCCCTGGGCGGCTGCCCGAAGGATCGGGACCAGCCGGTCGGACCGGCGGTGGACGCGGCCAAGGTCGTGCGGGTCAAGCCGAGGGCGTCGACCGACCCGGCGCTGGCCGACATCGTCTACGACCGGGCCGCTCCCCAGGATCCGGCACGCCAGCCGAGCACGCCCGACGGCGCGCCGGCCGAGGTGACGGTGCGGTCGATCCTGATCCGCTACCTGTCGGCCAAGGGCGCCGCCGGCGTGACCCGCAGCAAGGTCGTCGCCCGGCGTCGCGCCGAGCTGCTGGTCAAGGTCGCCCGCAGCCGCGGCGCCGACTTCGCCGAGCTCGCGGGGAAGTACTCCGAGGACCCGGCGAAGGACAAGGGGCTGACCAGCCGGGTTGCCCCTTACGACAAGAGCTGGGCCAAGGTCGGCTTCACCATCGGCCTCGGGCAGGTGGCCGACGTGGTCGACGCGCCGGCGGGCCTGCGCGTGGTGCGGCGCGTGGTGCCCGAGGAGTACTCGAGCGCGCACATCCTGGTGATGTTCAAGGGCTCGCTGATCGCGCCGGTGGGTCTCAAGCGCAGCAAGGCCGACGCCCGCAAGAAGGCCGAAGGCGTGCTGAAGAGGGTCAACAAGGGCGGCACGCGCTTCTCGGTGCTCGCTGCGCGCTACTCCGATAGCCCCTCGGGCTCGCTGCGCGGCGGCGTGATCGCCCCGCTGATCGCCGGTCAGATCAAGGAGGTGATGCAGCCCTACCTCGAGGCGCTGAAGAAGACCAAGGTCGGCGAGATCCACCCGGAGGTGGTCGAGACGGGCTATGGATTCCACGTGATCAAGCGCTTGCCCCTGCGCAAGGTCTACGTCCAGCACCTGCTGGTGGCCCACAACAGCTCGGTGAAGTTCGAGCCGAAGAAGTCGCGCGACAAGTGGACCGCCAAGCAGCTCGCCGCCACCCTGAAGAAAAAGGCTACAGCTGCTGGGGCTGACTTCGACGCGCTGGTCCGCGAGCACTCGGACGACGACGAGACGGCGGAGATGGGCGGGCGGCTACCGCCGGCGTCTCCGGGCGAGATGCTCCCCCGCCTCGAGCAGTTTTCCTTCGCGCTCAAGGTCGGTCAGGTCTCCCAGCCGGTGGAGACCCAGTTCGGCTGGCACCTGATCAAGCGGCTGCGGTGAGCCGCGTCGTCGATGCCTCAGGTCGTCGATGTCTCAGATGGTCGAGGTGGGACAAGTGCGCCACATTGACAGGAAGCGATGCATGGTTGGGGACTTGCGGGCGGTAGGATGGCTCCTCCTGATCGGGACGGGTCTGGGCTGCACCACGCCAAACCCGTCGTACCAGCCGGGCAGCCTACCGGACACGGGCCAGCGTCCCCCCGATGCCTGGCGGCCGCCGCCCGACGGGGGGAGCGACGCGGTGCGGCCGCCCCCCGACGCCACGCCAGATAGGGGGGAGCTCCCGGACAGCGCTCCGAGCAAGCCGGTGGGTATCGATCTGCTGTTCGTGGTCGACAACAGCCCCGGCATGGCCACCGCCCAGCAGCGACTGGCGCGTGACATCGACAGCCTGCTCTCGCGCTTCGACCAGATGCCTGGCGGGCCGAACTACCGCATCGGGGTCGTGACCAGCGACATGGGGGTCGGCCCGTTCGTCAACGAGGCCTGCAGCGCCCAGGGCGACGCCGGCAAGCTGCACCTCGCCCCGGATTGCCCCGCGACCGCCGATGGCAAGCCGTACGTCGAGCGCGTCGCCGACACGGCGAACGTCGCCGACATCGATCAGATGGTCTCGTGTCTGGTCCGGGCGGGCGACGAGGGCTGCGGCTTCGAGCAGCCGCTCGAGGCGATGCGTGCGGCGATCGTTGGCGGGGCGACCGGCGGGTTCATCCGGCCCGGCGCGGCCTTGGTGGTGGTGATCCTCGCCAACGAGGACGACTGCAGCGCCGCCGATCAGTCGCTCTACGACCCCTACGCCGAGAGCTTCGGCCCCTACTCCAGCTACCGCTGCTTTCAGTTCGGGGCGCTCTGCGGTGGGCAGCAGCCGCCGAGCCACCCCGACCTGCTCATCTCCTGCATGCCCGGGCAGACCTTCCTGCACCCGGTCAAGGCGCGCTACGTCGATCCCCTGCTCGCCCTCAAGCCGCCCGGCTGGGTCGCGGTGCTGTCGCTGTCTGGGCCGACGGACAAGCCGATCGAGGTCGTCGAGGCGGAGACCTACCAGGGGGCCTACTGGAGGCTCTCGCCGAGCTGCGCCAGCGGGGCGATCAGCGCCGACCCCGGGCTACGGCTGCGCAGCTGGACCGCCGGCTTCGGCGCCCGCGGTGGCGTCGAGAGCCTCTGCAGCAGCTCCTACCGCGAGGCGCTGGTGCACCTCGTCACCCGCATCCGTCCCATGTTCTGAGCGCGTCGCCCGTCGGCGCCCAGCGAGCAGCCGGGACACCGCGCAGCAGCGGAAAGCGAACGGAAGATGCTCAGCTTCAGCTCAGATCCACACGTCGCCGAGAGCCAGATGCGGGCGATCATCTACCACCTGGTCGCCTTCGCCTACATCGACGCCGACTTCGATCCCGCCGAGCGGGAGTTCATCCGCGAGCACATCGCCCGGCTGGTCGAGCAGCGGGCGCGCGCCGCGGCGAAGGACCAGCCGGTGAGCCCCGAGATCACCGCGCGCTGGACCCGTCACTTCCACGAGGTGCTCGGCGAGATCGAGCAGCGGATCCGTGGCTACTTCGACGAGCCGGTGGCCGACGGCGAGACCTCCGAGCAGTTCGTCGTCGCCCGGCTCAAGCTCGGCTGCTTCGAGTTGCTCAAGCGCTTTGACGAGGACGGCCAGCAGGCGATCCTCTCGGCGGTCGAGGAGCTGATGCACGCCGACGGCGTGGTCCACCCCAACGAGGCCGCCTTTCGGGACGAGCTGGTCGGCCTGATCCACCTCGAGGAGGAGGTCGACGAGTCGGAGATCGAGTTCGTCGAGGCCGGCGAGGTGATCATCGCCGAGGCCCGGCGCCAGCGGGCGACGATGGCCAACCACCCGTTCCTCAGCCAGCACGAGTGGGACTTCTCTCGCGACCCGGAGACCTTCGAGCGGCAGTCCCGCGGCGACATGCAGCTGGTCGCGCGGGTGATACGGCAGCTCGAGCAGCTCCGCGAGCAGGGCGCCGGCCGGCTCGCCGAGGCCACGACCTTCAGCGCCTTCGAGCCGGGCGCCGACTTCCTCGATGGCCACATCCACCTGCTCTCGCCGCGGCCCGAGGTGGACTACGAGCTGTTGGTGCTCGGCGATCTGCACGGCTGCTACTCCTGCCTCAAGGCCGCTCTGCTGCAGGTCGACTTCTTCGCCAAGGTCCAGGCTCACGTCGACGATCCGGAGAAGAACCCGCCGATCTACCTGGTGTTCCTCGGCGACTACATCGACCGTGGTCGGTTCTCGCTGTCAGGGACCCTGCGGACGGCGATGGAGCTGCTGCTGAAGATGCCGCGTCACGTTTTCATGCTCCGCGGCAACCACGAGTACTACGTCGAGCTCGACGGCCGGGTGCTCGCGCCGGTGCGGCCGTGCGAGGCGATGGAATCGATCGCCAAGGTGGCGAAAAACGACGTCTTCGCCACCTACATGCGGCTGTTCGAGGCGCTGCCGAACCTGCTCGCCTTCGGCGATCACCTCTTCGTCCACGGTGGGATGCCGCGGGCCGACACGCTCCAGGAGCGCTTCACGGATCTCGGCTCGCTCAACGACTTCGACCTGCGATTTCAGATGATGTGGAGCGACCCCAGCGAGGTCGACCACGTGCCCCTCGATCTACAGCAGGCCAGCGCTCGCTTCCCCTTTGGCCGGCGGCAGTTCCAGCAGTTCATGGCCCGCGTCGGCTCGCGGGTGATGATCCGCGGCCACGAGGTGGTCGAGGAGGGCTTCCGCGCGATCTACGACGACCCGCAAGCCAAGCTGCTCAGCCTCTTCTCCGCTGGAGGTGCGGACAACGACGACCTGCCGGCCGACAGCCACTACCGCAAGGTCAAGCCGATGGCGCTGACGATCCGTCATCGCGCTGGAGTCAGCTCGATCACCCCCTTCGCCATCGAGTACCGACGCTACAACAAGCCCGAGTACAACGCCTTCTTCAAGGAGCGCCTGAGCTGAGTGCCGCTGCAGTGAGTCTTGCGCGATCGCGCTCACGGTTGGCGGCGCTGTGGGACGCGAGACCGCAGCGGGACGGTTGCAGGGGGCGCTTGAGGCGCCGACGCCGGGCGAGGGTGCAAGATAGAAAGCGCTTGGGAAGCGAGAGGTTGGCCTCTGCAGCCCAATCCGGGCTGCCAACAGCCGTCCGCTGGAACGACCCCTGCATTGCTGTGAGCCCACCCAACAATGGAGGCAAGGCATGGTTCGGCTCGCGAGGACCTCGGGAATCTCTATCGTTTTCTTGTTCGCAACTATCGCCGGTGGCTGCGGCGAGCCAGGCGAGATGGGCGGGCTATCGGCCGCTGGTGGCCCTCAGCGGGCCGCGGCGAGCGGCTCCCTCGGCACCTGCGTGATCTACTGTACCCATCAGTTCTTCAGCGGCGATGGCGTGACCCAAGGCAGCCACCTGCTGCCGAACAACCAGCGCTGCGACGTCTCGCAGCTGCCCGCGGCCTACCAGTGGACCAACACCGCCGGCACCCACACCTGGGTCCACGGCTGGGCGGGACGGACTACCGCGGCTCAGTGCACGAGCTGGGGCAACAACACGACCCGGACCAGCATTCCCGTGGTTAACCTGAGCCTGGCGCCGGTAACCGGCTCGCCGGTCTGGTACAGGTTCGATGCCGAAGCGACGCCAGCGCGGGATCCCTTGGCCTGCAACATCGATCGGTACTGGGGAAGCGGGCGCGCCGAGGAACAGGCCGCGACCTACGCGATCACCGGCGTGGTGCTGACGCGCAGCGGTGACAGCTGCCTCACCGCGGCCGGCCTCGAGACCTCCTGCCTGCGCTATGGCGAGGGCGGCTCGTCCGTAGGGGGCTGCTTCGAGTGCACCGAGGCTGGTTGGGCCTCGGGCCGCAACTGCAGCATGGCGGCCCGCGCTGGCTATGCCCCGCCATCAACCTCGACCGCCGCGACCAACACCAGCACCAGCTACGGATCGTGCCCCGCGGGCGCTGCCAGCGACACCGGCTGCTTTGTCACCGTCGGCGGTACCTTCAACGTGCGCTCGTGTCCCGAGGTCAGCGACCGCTGCGCCCCCCTCGGGCAGGTCAGTCCCGGCACCCAGCTCGCCGTGCGTGGCCTGCGCAGCGGCGGCGGCTGGTGGCTGGTGGCCTACGGGGGCAGCTGTGGCTGGATCTTTGGTGGAGGCGCCAGCGTTAGCGCCACGCCGGCCAGCGCCTGCAACGGCGTGCCCGTGATCGCCCCGTAGCGGCGCTGCCCGCCCAGGGGGACTGCGGACTCGATGTCGCACCTGACGATCCACTGCCCTTCGCGTTTCGCGTCAGACACCATCGCGGCCAACTCGCGAGAATACGGGTCAAAGTCCTTGGTCCGCTGCTTGCATCGACCGTGCGCCGAATCTTCGATGAACCACACAGGAGAGTGCGATGACGCGCGCGCGATGGATGGGTCTGGCGCTGGCCGGGCTGGTGATATTGGCCAGCCCGGTGCTGGCAGCCGAGACGGGCAGCCAGCTGACCACGCCGAGGCGGGGAGTCAGCCCGAAGCGGCTCTGGCAAGGCGCACAGCGGCGAGTCGGTGACTGGGTGCGAGGTCGGGTGGTCGGGCCGGCGCTCGCCAGGGGCGTTCGGCAGGTGAGACATATCGTGGCCGAGAGCGCGGCCACGGCCAACGCCGCTGGTCTGTCTCGGGGAGTGATCGGGTTTGGGCAGACGTTCACCTACCAGGGGCGTCACGCCCCGCTCGAGACGGTGAGGGTCACCTTCAAGGGGACCGGGCCGAAGGCGCGGTACGAGGGGCACGGGTCGCGGGTGGTGATGACCGGTACCGGGCTTGGCGGGCCGATGGAGACGCGGATGCTGTTCGACTTCAACCAGCCGCGGGGGCTGGGGACGATCGGCCGGGCACTGCTCACCGGCAAGCTGCCGGTCAAGGTCTCCGGGTATGCCGACGTTCCCGTCGGTCTCCCCAGTCCATAGCGGGGACTGGAAGGACTAGAACTGGTCGAGGGGCTTGAGCCCGGCGCGGAAGCGGACCAGCAGGCTGCCCCTGATCACGTGCTCGATCTTGCCCCGCCCGTGCTCCTCGTGCTCGATGATCTCGCCGGCGCGGAAGCGCCCGTGCTTGGTGAACGGGCGCGCGTCCTTGGCGTCGTCGAGCTCCTTGAGCAGCGCGGTGCGGGCCTCGTTGATCCGGTTCTGCTCTAGTTGCTGGGGGGACAGCTTGGTGCCGCCGCCGCTGGAGGCCGGCTTGGTCGGGTCGGCCTTCGCCTTGGCCTTGCGCGCGGGGGTCAGCCGGAAGCCGTGCCGTGCGCCGCAGGTGTCGCAGATGACCTGCTTAGGCGAGCCGTTGACCATGGCGAAGATCTTGTGAAGCCGCGTCTCCTTGCACGAGCCACACCAGCAATCGATCTCGCCGCCGACGGTGGGTCCCTGGGGGGCGGGCCTCAGCCGCGCCGGGTCGCGGGGGCGTGACGAGTTGTTCACCTGCCGGCTGGGGGGTGCGGTCGACGTGGTGGCAGGCAGCCACTGGTTGGAGGTGGCCAGCGGCACGGCGTCGCCGGCCGTCCGCACGGGCAGATAGGCGGCGAACTGGCGCAGCTCGGTCACCCGGCGGCCCTGGCGGCGCTCGATCGGGTCGCGGTCGTCGGCGTCTGCTGCGGCGAGGATAGCTCGGTACTCGTCGATCACGCCGTCCAGGGCCTCGTAGCAGATCTCGATCTCGCTCACCGTGCGCTCGATGGACGGCGTCTCCGCGAGCCTGGTGATCTTTTCTCTGGCATCGAGGATCTTATCTTGCAGCTTCTCGATGCGGTTTTGGAGTTCCTGGTTCAAGGTGGCTCACCTCTCACGGCATGGTTGACGTCACCGTATTGTCAGGAACATAGGCGATCTTGGCTGCTCGATCCAGCAGACGATGACTCGGCGCGGCGTCTGCTATCCTGGGACGGCACACCGAGAGGGGGACGGGCTGGTCAGGCATCCCGCGACCTCAGGTCTGGGCCTGGTCGCGGGCCATGCAGCACTTCTTGTACTTCTTGCCGCTGCCGCAGGGACACGGGTCGTTGCGGCCGATGCGCGGGCTGCTGCGGCGGATCGTCTTGACCACGCCGTCACCGTCGCCTCCCTCGGCGCCGGGCATCTGGCCGCGGCCCATGGACATCCGCCGCTTCTTGCGCTCGTAGCTCGGCAGGCCTTCGTCCTCGCGCTCGATCTGGATCCGGAACAGCTTGTGGACGACGTTGGACTGGATCCGGACCATCATCTCCGAGAACATGTCGAAGCCGCGCTTCTTGTAGAGCTGCTTC
>JAUVBO010000433.1 GCA_030591195.1 Pseudomonadota bacterium | reverse complement strand
TCAAGCTGACTCGGAGCGCTGGCGTCAGGGCGCGGGGCCGCTGGCAGCGCGATTGGGATTTTGAGCCTCAAGCTCACTCGGAGCGCTGGCGTCCTAACGCTGGCTCGGGCCGGCGTGCTGGCTCTGAGCGTCTGACCACACCCGGGAGGGCGCAGCGCGTCACGAGGTCGGGAAGTCTGGAGGTGGTGGAACACCTCAGGAGATCGGGCCGCCTTTGGTCGACGGAAGGTGCCTGTTGAGCTGCCATCTCGGGAGATCGGGCCGCCTAGAAGCGGAGCCACTCGTCGGTGTTGCCCTGGGCGGCCCAGCCTGTCTGTCCGTCGCAGATCAGCTTGTACCAGATGCGACCGCCGGAGTGGGTCATGTTTGGCGCGGCGCCGAGGGTCGCGGTGGCGTTGCATCCCATGCCGTCGACCAGGACCGCGCCCGCGGTGCACGGGTGGGCGCGGAACCGCAGCCTGCCCTCGATGATCTTGACCGTGTGCCCCGAGCTGTACGGTGCGGTCTCGAGTGCGACGTTGCAGACCGAATCCTGGGCGACGCTCGTGGGCGCTGGCGGGGGCGGCTGCTCGCTCGCCGGGGGCTGCTCGGTCGCGGGGGGATGATCGGTCCTTGCTTCGGAACCCGAACCTTCGCCTGGGTGATCGTGGAGGTGTAACTTTGGCGGGGTGTATGAATCGTCCCACCCGCTAAAGTGACACTCTGGTGCCCGGTAGGGCGTCAGGATGTCAAGTTAGGCGGGGAGATGGCGCATCCACACGAGAAACACGACCAGAAGTGTAACCTTGGCGGGGTGTATGAATCGTCCCACCCTCTAAAGTGACGTTCCCGGTCAGGGCGGCTGTTTTCCGGCCGACAGCTCAGCCCCTAAGGGGCGGTGGCCGGGCTAGCCTGCCACGGTTGCCGATCGTCGCCGGAGTGAGCCTCCCCGTCGGTAGCTCCGGCACCCTCAGCCCGACCGCAGGAGCCTCCCGAGAAATGGCAGGGCCCGCGCCAGCGATTTTCACTCGAGTCCCCCGACACGTGAGGGTATCGGGTGCGCGTGAAGACCTGCGAGGTGCTCCCGCGCCTGGTTAGACGGTAGGCTAGGACTGCTCGGGGTTGCCGGCGGCCGACTCGGGGACGCGGGCGGCCGCGCGCAGGCAGGGCACGATCAGCACCACGGCGGAGATGACGAACACCGCCACGGCGGCGGCGTTCATCACCGCCGAGCCGAGCGTTGGCGACGGCAGCCGGACCCCGCCGAGGTAGAGGAAGGCGAGCACGATCGCCGTCATCGACTCGCCGGCGATCAGGCCCGATGCGAGCAGGATGCCGCTGTTTTCGGCTCGCGTGGCCGCGGCCGGGTCCTCGGCGGTGCGGTGGCGGATCATCGTCTCCATCGCCGCCTTGAACAGCCCACCGAGGAAGATCGCCGCGGTGGAGAAGAAGGGCAGGTACATCCCCACCGCCACCAGCATCACCGATCGCACGTTGAGCAGGATCATCGTCAGGGCCAGCATCCCGCCGATGATCACCAGCGACCAGGCCATCTTCCCGTCGAGGATACCCCTGGCCATCATCGCCATCAGGCCTGCCTGGGGCGCGGGCAGGGCGTCCGAGCCGATGACGTAGACCTGGTGGAGGCGGATCATCGGCAGGGTCAGCAGCACCGAGGCGACGGCGATGCCGATCAGCTCGGCGGTCTGCATCTTCCACGGCGTGCCGCCGAGCAGGTAGCCGACCTTGAGGTCCTGCATCATGTCGCCGGCCACGCCCAGGGCGCAGCAGATCACCGCCGCCACCCCCAGCACCGCCATCACCCCGCGGCTGCCAGTGATCCCCATCAGCGAGAGGATCACTGCCGCGATCAGCAGCGTCGACAGCGTCAGGCCCGAGATCGGGTTGTTCGAGCTGCCGATCAGCCCGACGAGGTAGCCAGCCACAGCGGCGAACAGCAGTCCGGCGACGACCATCAGCACCGCGAGCACGATCGCGCCGGTGAAGACCTTGGTGAAGTACCAGTAGAGGCCGCCGACCGGGATGATCAGCAGCACGATCGCTAGGAGCACCATGCCCATCGGCAGGTCCTTGTCGACGCGGGGCGTCTCGGCCTCGCCGCCCTCCTGGCCGCCGCCCCGGGCGAAGAGCCGCTTGAGGTCGGTAAACGCCGCCGAGGAGGCCTCCTTCAGCGGCCCGCCCAGGCGGTAGAGGGTGTGGAACGCGGCGACGATCATCGCCCCCACCGCCAGCGGTCGGACCTGCTTGGCCCAGACCGTGGTGGCGACGCCGAGCCAGCCACCCTCGGTCGCCGCTGCCGTCGCGTCGAGCTGGGTGCCACCGAAGCAGAACACCGGCACCAGCACGCCCCAGGCGAAGATGCCGCCGGAGAAGACCAGCGCCGCCAGGCGCCAGCCGATGATGTAGCCGACGCCCATCAACATCGGCGAGGCCGACGGGGTGCACCACGCCAGGCCTCCCGAGTGGCTCGCGCCCTTGACCACCGGCGAGGCGAAGGCGCGGAACTTGATGAAGCCGCGACTGTATTCCTTGACCACTTTGATCCCGATGTCGTTCTTGAACAGCTCGACCACGGCCGACAGGCCCATGGCGCCGAAGACCAGCTTGGCGCCACTCTGGCCGGCCTGGCCGGCCTTGGTCAGCTCGGCGCAGGCGACGCTCTCGGGGAACGGCAGGCTCTTGTCCTTGACCATCACCCGGCGGAGGAAGGTGACGAACAGCACGCCGAGCATGCCGCCGACGAGCATGATCAGCGTGCTCTCGAGGTAGGAAAACTCCTTCCAGACCCCGGTGAGGACGAAGGCTGGAATCGTAAATATCGCTCCGGCGATCAGGGCCTCGCCCACCGAGGCGGTGGTGCGGGCGATGTTCTGCTCGAGCACCGTGCCGCGGAAGGGGCGGAGGATCGCCAGCGCCATCACCGTCGCCGGGAAGGTCGCGGCCACGGTCAGCCCGGCCTTCATCCCGACGTAGGCGTTCGCCGCGCCGAGCACCACGGCGAGCACCACGCCGGTGAGCATCGCCTTGATCGTCAGCTCGGCCATCTTCACGTTCGATGGCACGTAGGGCTGGTGATCGTCGCCTCCGCCACCGCTGCCCGTCTGCTCGCCGCTCGACTGGTTGGGCTCTGTCATCCGTCACTCCCCCGCTACTGTTCGAGAGGGCATTCTTAGCATCGCCGGGGCGGTGGAGACCAGCGCTGCGGTGGCGCCCGCGGTGCTATGCTCCCGGAGGGAGGTGAAGATGAGGTCCCGATCGACGAACACGCCCGCGCTGCCGCTGCCGCTGCTGCTGCTGCTGTTGCTGCCCGCTGTCGGTGGGACGGGGTGTGGGCACCAGGCGACGGCGGCTCGGGGCGAAGAGGCGCCGGCGACCCAGCCCCGAGCCAAGCAACGGGGTGAGGAGTCGAGCTTCCTCCGTAACGCCCGGCGCACGATGCAGCAGCTGGGCGACGATCTGAAGTCCCTCGGCCAGCGGGTCAGCGGCGGAGCGCGCCAGGCGGTGATCGAGGCCGAGCGCGAGCTGGCCGGCGCCCGGCGCGATCTCGATCGGGTCAGCCGGCAGAACGCCAAGGAAGCCGGGGAGGCCTGGCAGCAGGCCAGGCGCGCCGCCGAGGACGCCGTGCGTGGCGCCGAGGGCGTGCTCGAGCGGGCACGGCAAGAGCTGGCCGGGAACCCCAACAAAAAGCTGCCTCAGCCCCGCAAGTAGCGGTGTGCTCAGAGTCGTTCGAGGCGCGCGCGCAGGGCGGGGGCGACGTGGTCCCAGTGATGTGGCCGGGCGCGCCGCGCCGCGCGCTGGCCGAGACCGGCGCGCTGAGCCCGATCGGCGAGCAGGCTGTCGAGGGCGGCGCCGAGGGCGGCCACGTCACCTGGCGGAACCAGCACCCCGACGTCGGCGAGGAGATCTCCGACGCCGCCGACCGCGCTGGCGACCGAAGGCAGGCCCGCTGACATCGCCTCGAGCAGCACCACCGGCGCCGAGTCGGTGCGGCCGTCGGGCAGCACCACCGAGGGCAGGGCGAGCAGATCCGCGGTCTCGTACCAGGCCTGCTTGGCGGCGCCGGCCTGGACGCCGACGAACCGCGCGTCACAGCCGAGCTCGGCGGCGAGTCGTTGCAGCGCGGGTCGCTCGGGGCCGTCGCCGACGATGACCACGGTCGCCGGGCGCTTGCTCAGGACGGCGGCCCGGAGCAGACGGTCGACACCCTTGACCGGCACCAGGCGGCCGACGAACAGCACCACCTGACGGCGCTCGAGGCGGTGCTCCGCCCGCAGGCGAGCTGTCGCCCCGGCGTCGACGATCGGCGCCGTCGGGATCCCCATCGGCTGCACCACGGCCGCAGCGATCAGGCGACGGGCCGGCGTCGAGCGAGCAACCGCGCCGAGCAGCGGGCGCAAGAACTCGCTGGTCAGCACCAGCTCGGTGCGCCGGCGCGCGATCAGCCGCAGCAGGGCGTCGCCCGCGGCCCGCGGCAGCCGCCCGAGCAGGTGCACGTCGGACGAGTGGGCGATGGCCAGGTGGGGCAGGGCGGGGGCCGCGAGGGCTGCTGCCCCGGCGCTGGGCAGCAGCCAGTGGCTGATCACGCCG
>JAUVBO010000307.1 GCA_030591195.1 Pseudomonadota bacterium | reverse complement strand
GGAGTGCTCGATTTTTCGAGCCTTGAGCGGGAAAAGTGGGTAACAACAGCCAAGCGGTAGTCCGAGCTAATCACTCATTCGCGACCTTCTCGGTAACGACGATCTTCTTCGCTTTTTTGGCGGTGGCCCGGGCGGCCGACCCGCCGGTCGGGGACTTCGGCGAGCTGGATCTCGGCAAGCTGCTCGACCAGAAGGTCACCACCGCGACCAAGACGGTCCAGCGGGCGAGCGAGGCGCCAGCCAGCATCGTCCTGATCGACGCCGAGCAGATCCAGCGTGCCGGTTACCGCTCGGTGGCCGAGGCGCTCGAGGCCGTCCCGGGCCTGGCGCTGAACACCAACCACGTGTTCACCAACGTCGGCGTGCGCGGCATCAGCGGCGGCCTGCGCGGCGGCAGCCGGCACGTCAAGCTGCTAATCAACGGCAATCCTGTGGCTTTCCGCCCGGATGCCCAGAACTTCCTCGGTCCCGAGCTGATGCCGATCGAGGCCATCGAGCGGATCGAGGTCATCCGCGGTCCGGCCTCGGCGCTCTACGGCCGCAACGCCTTCCTCGGCGTGATCAACGTCGTCACCAAGCGGCCGGCCAAGCCGGGGCAAAAGGGCAGGGCGTCCGAGTATGCCGTGCGCGGCGACCTCGGCACGATCCGCGAGGGACTCTCGGGCGGTGGCGAGCTGCTGCTGATGGATCGCGTCGGCCGGGTCGCGTTCACTGTCGCCGGGCACATCGGCCGCACCGATCGCTCGGGGCTCTTCTTGCCGCGAGAGTCGATCCGCTACGGCGACTACGCTGGCAACGACATCAGCCGCGGTGATCTCTCGCGTCCCCTGTCGCTGTTCGGTGCCCTCGCCGTGGATCTCGGCGCGGGGGGCGGCCTGACCCTCGACGGGAGCTACCAGGAGCTCGACGCCTTGGGCGAGTTCCTCGACTACGGCCCCCTGAGCCACCAGACGCGGATCCACCTGCGCAACGGCTTCGTCCGGCTCAAGTACGTCTTCGAGCGTGGGCCGTTCACTGGCGAGGCCTACGCCAGCCTCTCGGGCGGCGGCGCCGCGGCCAACGATCAGATCCGGCCGGTGATCGCCGGCAAGCCCACCAGCCAACTGGTGGAGCGCGACTTCGGCTTCAGCGCCATCGACGCCGGGCTCGAGCTGAGGCTGTCGGCCTTCGAGCGCAGCTCGGCGCTGGTGGGATTCGAGTACAGCCACGACATCGAGCGGACCCGGACCAACGTCTTCATCTCACCGGCGTCGGGACAGGAGCTGCGCGGCCTGGACCACGGCGAGGTCGACTTCGACAACGTCGGCGTCTACGGCCAGGCGCTCTTCGGCGAGCTCAAGGGGCTGCAGCTAGCGGGCAACCTCCGCTACGACCGGCACAACATCTTCGGCTCGAACCTCGCCTTCCGCGCCGCGGCGGTCTACTCGCCGACCAGGTGGCTGACCCTCAAGTTCCTCAACGGCAACAGCTACCGGCCGCCCACGCCGGAGCAGCTCTATGGCACCCCGGTGCGGCCCGGCGGCATCGAGGGGGCCCGGGCCGCGAGCAGCGGGACGACCACCGCCCTCGAGGCCCAGCGCGCGCGCTCCCACGAGCTGTCGCTGGCGGTCTCGCGCAAGGGCTTCCGGGTCCAGCTCGACGGCTACTTCAACGATGTCCGGGACCGCATCGAGTACCTGCTGCACGAGGGTAACCTCGAGCCCGCGAACCGCGCCGACTCCGAGACCTTCGGCGCCGAGCTGTCGTTCGTTGGCCGCTGGCGCAAGCTTGGCTGGGACCGGCTCAACCTGGGGATCCTCGCCAGCCTGTCGCTTCAGCGGACCGCGATCTCCGTCGGCGAAGAGCGCCAGGCCAGCCTCACCCCTCGCGAGCACGACCTGCTCGAGGTCAACGAACTCTACCCCCCGTGGATGATCAAGTGGGCGCTCGACGCCGAGCTGCCGCGCTACCACCTCAACGTCCACTTGCGGATGGGAATCTACGGGCCGCGGCTCGAGTCCCAGCTGAACCAGGCCCTCGGCCGGGCCTTCGTCGACGACGTGCTGCTGGAGCACGGGGTGTCGTTTCCCTTTCATCTGGTGCTCTCCTCGGTCGGCCTCAAGGCCTGGAAGGGCAAGGAGACGCGGGTCTCGCTGGCGCTCAACGATCTCTTCAACAGTCGCTCGCCCGAGCCGGGCTTCAACGGGATCCAGATCCCGGCCCTCGGCCGGCGGGTGATGCTCTCGGTCCGGCAGGACCTCTAACCAGCCACGGAGGAACCGATGAAGAGCCTCAGGATTCGCCGGCTGGTGCTGTTGACGATCGCCGCCGCCCTCGTCGCTGGAGGCTGCCAACACGGCGTCGAGAGCTCGCAACATGACCTGCCCGAGGCCCTGCGGGGCGTCGACCCGCTGGAGCTCGGCGCCCTGCTCTGCGTCAGTAGTCCGTTCGCCGCCAAGGCGCCCGACCTCGAGCGCACCGCGCTGCTGGCCCAGAACTACATCAACGGCTGTCATTCGGCCTACCCGGACCTGCCGGTGGAGGAGATCCCCTGCCGCAAGCGCGGCAACTGCGGCGTCTGGGTCGGTCCGGGCCAGCGAGCGCCGCTCGAGCTGGTGATCGCCGACTCCGCTGAGCGACCGGCGCGAGGCGTCGCGGCGGCGAAGGCGATCCTTGCCCGGGGCGGGGTGCCAGCGCTGATCGGTCCGTGCAGCGCCGAGGTGCTGCACGCGGTGCAGGAGCAGGTCACCGGCACCGACACGGTGCTCGTCTCGCCGGTGGCCACCGCCGACAGCGTGACCGAGATCGACGACCGCAAGCCGGCCGACAAGCAGCAGGGGCTGCCGGGCTACGTTTTTCGCACGATCACGCCGGATTACGTCCAGGCCGAGGTGCTGGGCCAGCTGGCGGCCAACCTCGAGGATCCGCCGATCCTCGTCCGCCACGAGGACCAGACCGACGACGAGTGCACCACCGAAGATTCCGGCTACTGCGTCGACAGGTACGCCAGCCAGGGCCAGTTCCGCTGCCTGCCGCTGGCCCGGACCGCCGAGCCCGAGCGAGAGTTCTACCGCTTCACCGACACCGAGTGCGGCGACCTGCCCGATGGCTTCTGCGACAGCCTCGGCCGCAACTACGAGTGCATCGACCACCCCAATGGCGGCGAGGCACGGATCTGCGCCCGCTACCGGACGCGGCGTTTTTGCACGCGGTTGGTGCGGCCCGAGACGGCGATGGTGCTCTACCCGGACTCGGCGGCGGGCCGGGCGCTGAAGACCGAGGTCGAGCGCTACTGGGTCGACCGGCGCGGCCACCGGATGCTGGTCACCGTGGCCTACGACGCGAGCAAGCCGGCGACCTTCGCCAGCACGATCCAGCGGTTGTTCTTCATCGGCGACTTCGAGGTCGGCAAGCTGAAGCAACAGGGTGAGCTGCCGCCGGACTACCAGCTCGGTGACTCGGTGGTCTTCCTCTTCGCCGAGGAGACCGCGGGCGCACTGCTGCTGCAGGAGTGGTCGACCCAGGGCGAGACCCTCGGCAAGACGGCGGACCAGGTCTTCTGGCTCGCCACCGACATCCTCCGCAACCGGATCGTGCTCAGCCAACTCAGCTTCGAGGCCCTGCGGAACCTGTTCGTCGTCGATCCCTACACGGTGGACATCAACAACCAGTCCTTCTTCGAGCAGACCTTCACCCGCCGCTGGGGTCTCCCCCCCGGTGACTACGCGGGCAACCTGTTCGACGCGGTGTTGGCGCTGGCGCTGGCCAACGAGCGCGCCGGCGTCTCTCAGGGGCGCAACGACGCGTCGGCGCTCAAGGACAGCCTGCCCGCGGTCACCGTCGGCTGCGCTGGCCGGGGACTCGGCGAGACCTGTTCCGACCCAGGCGCGATCACCGTGGTCAACCCTGAGGGGTTCTCCCGGGCGATCGAGCTGATCGGCGAGGGCCAGCCGGTGCGCTACCAGGGCGTCACCGGCGATCTGTCGCTGAGCCCGGAAGGCGACAGAATCAGTAACTTCCGCATCTGGAGCGTGGCCCAGACGGCCACCGGCAAGCAGTTTCAAGTGGTCGACACCTACACGCCTCAGGCTCATGGAATCGGTCTGAGGCGGTGATCGTAAGCTGGAGGCGCCGCGGCGCTCGCGTCGCGGTGCGAGGATCAGGTATCGAGGAGGCGCAGATGTTAGTGGAGATGGATAACGGTCGGCTTCGCCGGCTGGTCGGGACCGTGGCGGTGATGGCCCTTGTCATCGGTGGCTGCAGCGACGACGGCAACGGAACCACCGACCAGGACACTGGTCCGACCCCCGACGTGATCGGCGACAAGGACCAGACCATCATCGAGGACGGGCCGGTCACGCCCGTCGCGTGCAAGCTCGACGATGGAGCCGAGGCGGTGAAGATCGGCGGGATCTTCACCCTGACCACCGGTGGCTCGGCGAGCACCCAGGCGGCGAACAGGGACCAGATCGACTTCATCAAGAGCGAGATCAACAACGGCTGTGGCACCACCGGCGACAGGGACAAGGGCGCGCCGGTGGAGGTGGTGGCCAAGGACGGCCAGGACGACAAGACCCTCACCCCGAGCCTGACCACCGAGCTGATCGACAAGGATCAGGTGGTGCTGATGGTCGGCGCTGGCGGCTCGTCGCCCACCGCGACCTCGGCGCCCGAGGCGGTCGCCAAGGGCATCCCCTACGGCGTCTACTTCGGCACCAGCGACTCGCTGAGCGGTTGCAGCGCCGCCGAGCTGGCCGACACCGCGATCACCAAGTCGGACAAGCCGGTCTACGACCCGGGCAAGTCCTGCTGGGATCACAAGGGCCTGGTGATCCGGACCTCGAGCCTCTCGACGATCTGGGGCAAGACGGTGGCGAAGTACGTCGGCGACAACCACAAGGCCGCGAAGAAGGCGGCGGCGATCTACCGTGACGACACCTTCGGCAAGCCGATCATGGAGCAGTTCAAGATCGGCTTCGAGGCTGCGGGTGGGACCGTCTCGCAGACCGTGCCCTACGCCAAGGGCACGACCCAGGAGGGCTTCAAGGATCTGGTCAAGCAGCTGGTCGCAGACGACCCCGAGGTGGTGGTCGGCGTCTGGCGCATCGGCGAGCTCAAGGCCTTCCTCGAGGCCTACGTCGAGCTCGGCAAGGACAGCTCGTGGAAGGAAAAGCCCGCGGGCTACGATCAGATCGCCTTCCTCAACGCCGGCTCGGTGCGGACCGACTACACCGACGTGAGCAAGGAGGCGATCGTGGTGCTGGCCAAGCGGTCCACGGGCCTGCAGCCGTACTGGGACGCGGACAGCGACGGCTTCAAGAAGTGGCTCGCGGCCTACCAGGACTTCGATCCCGACGCCAAGGCGACGGTCCACACCCAGATG
>JAUVBO010000779.1 GCA_030591195.1 Pseudomonadota bacterium | reverse complement strand
CGGTGGCGCTGGGCTTCGCCGTGGCTCCCTTCGTTCGTCCGGCCTACCGCTTCGTCCGTGGGTGAGCTCCGCCTCCTTCAGCTCGACGGAAATAGACCGGCACGTTGATCGTCTGGCGCCCTGACGCCAGCACGCGGGCTTCGATCAGGCGCGGGTGGCTTGCCCTGGTCCGGCCGACGAAGGCGGGGTGTCGCGGGTCGCCTACCACCTCGTCGACCCAGCCCTTGGCCCGGTGGACCCGGTAAGTGACGCCCGTGATCAGCGCTCGGTAGGCCTGGGGCATGACCACGGTCAGCTCCAGACCACGGCGCAGCGGGCGAGCGACGCCCCACAGCTGGCTCGAATCGATGGCGATGGCGAGCCACGGCTCGCTCCTCGGCGCGATCAGCGCGGCCTTGATCGGCAGCTCATCACCCGCGCTGCGTACCAGCCGTGCCTGGACCACCAGCGGCTTGGCCGTCGGGCGGAAGCCCTGCGGTAGATCGAGTACCGCTCGAATGCGGCCAAGGGCTGCTGGGTCCGGCGCCGTCCAGCGACCGTCGCCGGTCGTGACCCTGAAGGCCACGGCCAGCCCAGCTTCGTGCTGCTGGCCGGGCGCCGCGAGCAGCTCGAGCTCGACGGCTCGCTGAAGCCCGTAGGATAGTAGGCGAACCCGCAGGTGCGGCACCTGTTTCTTCCCCCACCGACCCACCGGATCCTTGGCCCCCGCTGCGGCGTCGATCTCTCGCTCGATGGCGAGCAGTCGCTGCCGTCCGCTGCCGTCGTGGCCGTCGCGAAGTCGCAGGTGGACATGGTGGTGGTGTGAGCGTGCCCATCCCTCCCAACGATCGGCGGTGCACACCTGCTTCAGCCGCGCGACCAGCGCGCGGGTCGCGCCGTGCCTGCGGCGCCGCGCCCACGTCGCGGCGCGATCGAGGACCACGTCGCGGATCTGCCGGTCGATGCCGATGTTCTCGATCAGGCGCCCGCTGAAGAGCTGCTGGTCGAGCAAGAGTACCCGGAGGAGGAAGAAGGTCTGGCGGTCGGTGTCCAGGCGGTCAGGCGGCCCCAGACACTGGTAGGCGTCGCGGGGCTTGGCGTCGGGCTTGGTGGGGGAGAAGTGGTCGGTGCAAGCAGCATGGTCGGGTGTGTAGCGCTGGCCAACGGTGGACGTCAGGTAATAGCCGAGGTCGAGGTTGAGCCCGCCGTCGTGGGAGCCTCCCGGGTGTCGGCCGCGGGGGGGCTTGCCCGGAGTCCACTGGATCGGCGTGTCCCCGTTCTCGGCGCTGGCGTCGAAGATCGCCATCGGGACCAGCGCCGAGCCCATCTGCTGGTAGGTCCGCCGGGCCGCGATGCGGACCAGCGCGATGGCGTGGGGGCGAGCCCAGCGAAAGGCGTCGTCGCCGTCGGCGCCCCCCGGGGCGTCGGCGGCGAGCATCCGGTAGCCGGACCCGGCTAGCCCTGGGTCGGGGAACAGCTGCAACAGGTTTGGTTGCGACCGCCGGTAGCGGTCGCGCCCGTCGTTGGCGCCCGCTGACGAGGTGAGCAACGGGAGCACCAACAACGGGGTCACGAACCACGGGAGCACGAGCATCACGACCAGCGACCTGAATCGGGACCGAGAGCGGGGCATCGGCGTCTCCTTCACTCTCCTTGTTCGCTCAATGTTCCGCCGTAGGCAAGCTCGGAGGGCGGTTTTAGGGCCCGCGGAGTTCTGGTATAAGCAGCCTCCATGACGTTGCAGACTGCGGGCGGCGATAGCGCAAGGGGTAGCTGGGGCTCTCGGCTGGGGTTCATCCTCGCCGCGGCCGGCAGCGCGGTGGGCCTGGGAAACGTCTGGAAGTTCCCCTACGTTACGGGGCAGAACGGCGGCGGCTTCTTCGTCGTGCTCTACCTTCTTTGTGTGGCTGTGGTGGGGCTGCCGATCCTGATCGCCGAGGTGCTGCTCGGGCGTGCGACCCAGCGGTCGCCGGTGGTCGCCTTCCAGCGGCTCACCAGCTCCCACCACCCCTGGGTCGGGGTCGGCTGGCTCGGCGTCGCCGCTGGCTTCGTGATCCTCTCGTTCTACAGCGTGGTCGCCGGGTGGGTGGTCTACTACTGCGGGCTGGCGCTGACCGACGCCTTCTCCGGCCTGCCGGCGAAGCAGATCGAGGCGATGTTCGGCGCGCTGGTCGGCAACCCCTGGACGGCGGTGAGCTGCCACGGCGCGTTCATGGTGATGACCATCGGCGTGGTGATCGGCGGGGTCAAGGCGGGCATCGAGCGCTGGTCGCGGATCCTGATGCCGGCCTTGCTGCTGATGCTCGTCGGCCTGGCGGCCTACGGCGCCACCCTGCCGGGCTTCGGTGAGGCGATGAGCTTCGTCTTTGGCGCCCACGCCGACAAGCTCAGCGGCGTCGGGGTGCTCGAGGCGATGGGGCAGGCCTTCTTCAGCCTCAGCCTCGGCATGGGCGCGATGCTGACCTACGGCAGCTACCTGAGCAAGGAGATGGGGTTGCTCAAGGCGTCTGCCTGGGTCGCGCTGCTCGACACCGGCATCGCGCTGCTGTCGGCGCTGGTGATCTTCCCGATCACCGCGACCTACGGCATGGCGCCCCAGGCCGGTCCCGGGCTGGTCTTCAAGTCGATCCCGGTGGCCTTCTCGCAGATGCCCGGCGGCACGGCGCTGGCGATCGTCTTCTTCTTGCTGCTGCTGTTCGCCGCGCTGACCTCGGCGGTCTCGCTGCTCGAGGTGGTCGCCTCGTCGTTCATCGACCTCTTTGGCTGGCGGCGGTGGACGACCACCATGAGCATGGGCGCGGTGATCTTCTTCGTCGGCGTGCCTTCGGCGCTCTGGGGGTGGTTCTTCGACTGGGCGGACTAGCTCTCGAGCAACTGGATGCTGCCCATCGGCGGGCTGCTGATCGCGGTCTACACGGGCTGGGTGATGGACCGCAAGCAGCGGTCCGAGGAGTTTCGCCGCGGGACGACCCTCGGTCGGGTCGAGCCGGTGTGGACCTTCTGCCTGCGGCTGCTGTCGCCCGCTGCCGTGGCCGCGGTGTTGATCCAGACCATGCTCAAGTCCCTCGGCTAGCGCCGCGGATGCCGTACTTGCGCAGCTTGCCCTGCAAGGTGGTGGGCTTGAGACCGAGCAGCGCCGCCGCCCCGCTGTCGCCGTAGACCTTGCCGTCGGTGGCGTCGAGGGCGCGCTGCAGCGCGTCGCGGACGGTCTCGTCGAACGGGCGGACCTG
>JAUVBO010000576.1 GCA_030591195.1 Pseudomonadota bacterium | reverse complement strand
CCGCAAGCCGCTCCAGCTGCAGAAGGACGAGGCAGGCGACTGGCAGGTGGCGCTCGAGCAGACCACCGACTACCTCGCGCTCGAGATCGCTGATCCGGGGCCGGGGGACGCCGGCGCGGTGCTCGACGAGCGCAGCGCCGACCGCCGGGTCGCCGGGCTGGTCATCTCCCGCGCCACCGAGGCCCGCGACGCCGACGGTGTGCTGAGCTCGGTGCTCGGCGCGATCGTCGCCAAGGTCCCCGGCGGCTCGGGCGTGATGAACATCCGCTCCCTCGGCACACCGACCAAGACCCACGACCGCTTCGACGCGATCAACGGCACGCTGCTGGCGGTGCGGCTGTCGGTCGACGTGCCCCTGTCGCGGGTTCGCGACGACCTCGCCGCCGCCCTGCTCGGCAAGCCGGCCCGCGCCGCGCTGAAGAACCGACCCGGCGAGTGGGGGGATCCAGCGCGCGAGTTCGTCATCCGGCTGGTCACCGTCCGTCGCTTCGCCTTCGCCGACGATCCGGCGGCGCCGGGGAAGCCGCTGCTCGACCCAGCGGGCTACCCGGTCGACGACGGCGACAAGTCGAAGTGGAGGATGGTGCTGATGGGGGCGGTGGCGCGCCGTGACCACTACGAGGACCCCGACCGCGAGACCCAGGCGGTCTTCGACGACATGTCCGGTGGCACCGCCCTAGCCACCGCCGCCGACGGGCTCAGCGACGAGTGCGACGTGGCCACGATCGCCGCCTGGCCGGTGGCCGACATCATCTGGGTCATCGACGACTCGGGCTCGATGCAGGACAACCGCGCCGACGTGGCGAGCAACGCCCAGGCGCTGTTCGACCGGGCGCTCGCGTCGGGCCTCGACTTTCGCTTCGGCGTCACCGGTACCGTGCCGGCACCGGCTGACCCGGCTGACCCGTCGCTGCAGGGCCTGCTCTGTGACGCGACCGGCGCGGGTCCCGTCGGATCCGGCCAGGACCGCTTCCTGCTGCCCACCGAACGCGCGGCCTTCGAGGCCTGCATCGCCGACCCGCCCGGCAACTCGATGGGGCGCGAGGCCGGGCTGCAGAGTGCCCGCGCCGCGGTGACCCGCCACCTGCCACGCACGGCCAACGACCCGTCGAAGATCCGCCCCGACGCGGTGCTGGTGGTGATCATCGCCAGCGACGAGCTGCCGCAGGAGCTCAAGGACGAGGGGCTCTTCGACGACAACGCCGGCGAGCCGCGCTACGTGCCCTGCACCCTCCCGGCGGACCAGCAGGCGCTCGTCGACGCGGTCAGCGGCCCGTTCCTCGACTTCTTCAGCGGCCAGGCGCCTGCCGGATCGGACGAGACCCGCGCCTTCGTCCACTTCATCGGCGGGGTCTGTGACAACACCTGCGACGCCCAGACGGGACATGGATACCTCGACCTGACCCGGGCCACCTCGGGGATCACCGTCGACGTCTGCCAGTCGAACCTCAGCACCAGCTTGCAGGAGATCCTCAACCACATCATCGGCGCGTCGAGCCCGGCGGTCCTCGAGCACGTGCCGATCACCACCAGCCTGGCGGTGGCGGTGGGCAAGACCCAGCTCGCCCGCAGCCGCCAGGAGGGCTTCGACTACGTGCCCTCCTCCAACGCGCTCGCGTTCTATGGCATGCCGTTTCCGCAGGGCGCCCAGGTGGTGACCTCCTACCGCCGCTGGGCCCAGCAGGATGCCTTGCGCTAGCTCCAGCCGGCGCTCGATGCCCATCAAACCAGCGGGCGATGCACAACGGATCCCCCGAACGCGCTACACTGGGTGACGCGAGCCGGCGATGAGCCTCTACGACAAAGACGAAGAGAGCACGATCCTCGACTTCCTGGCCAAGGCCAGCGCCACGGGCGATCCGCAGCAGCGACTCTCGTTGCTCGTCTACCACCGCGACGGCGTCCAGGTGGTGCCGCTGGTGGCCGGCCAGCCGGTGATCATCGGCCGCACGCGCCCCTCGACGCTGACCCTCCGCGACAAGAGCCTCTCGCGCCGGCACGCCCGCTTCGAGCGCCTCGACGACGACGTCTGGGTCGAGGACCTCGGCTCGACCAACGGCACCTTCGTCAACGGCGAGCGGGTCACGCGGGCGCGGGTGCGGGTCGGCGACGAGCTGCTGCTCGGCTCGGTGAGCAGCGCGCTGCACGCGATGACGCCGCTCGAGGGGCAGCTGCAGGGCCTCGACAGCCACGACCGCTTTCGCGCGATGCTCGAGGAGGAGGTCATCCGGGCTCAGACCTTCGGCCGCTCCCTCGCGCTGGTGATGGTGGAGGCACGCGAAGAGGGCTCGCTCGCCCGCGGGTGTCCGCGGGTGCGGCAGCAGCTCCGCGCCGTCGACCGGATCGGCCTCTACGGACCCGATGCGGTCGAGATCCTCCTCACCGAGGCGACGCTCTCGCGAGCCGAGCAGCTCGCCAACGCCATCGTCGGCGGCCGGACCGCGGAGGAGCCGCCGCTGAGCTGCGGCGTGGCGCTCTACCCCGAGTCGGCGCGATCGGCCGAGGCGCTGCTGGCCGAGAGCCGCCGCGCGGTGGAGCAGTCCACCATCGACCGCCCGGTCCGGGTCCGCGGCAACCGCGACCCCGGGGCCCCGCTGGTGATCTCCGAGACCGACCGCGATGGTCCGATCGTCCGAAACGCGGCGATGGTCGAGCTGTTCGAGACGGTCGACCGCATCGCCGGGACCAACGTCCCGGTGCTGATCGTCGGCGAGACCGGCACCGGCAAGGAGATCGTGGCCCGAGCGCTCCACCAGCGCTCCGACCGACGCGACGGTCCGATGCGGTGCATCAACTGCGGCGCGATCCCCGAGCACCTGGTGGAGAGCGCGCTGTTCGGTCACGAGCGCGGCGCCTTCACCGGCGCTGACCGACAGGCCAAGGGGGTCTTCGAGGACGCCCGGGGCGGGACGGTCTTCTTCGACGAGATCGGCGAGCTCGCCCTGCCCTCCCAGGTGGCCTTGCTGCGGGTGCTGGAGACGATGCGCATCTCCCGGGTCGGCTCGAGCCGCGAGATCCCGGTCGACGTCCGCGTGGTGGCTGCGACCCACCGCGAGCTCGAGGCGATGAGCGCCGACGGCAGCTTCCGCCTCGATCTCTACTACCGGCTCAACACGATCGTGTTGCCGATCCCGCCCCTGCGTGAGCGGCCAGATGAGATCGATCCCCTGTGCGAATACTGGGTTGCCCGCGCGAGCCGCAGCACCCAGCGACGGGTGACGAGGATCGACTCCGAGGTGCTCGACGTGCTGCGCTGTTACCACTGGCCCGGCAACGTCCGCGAGCTGCGCAACGTGATCGAGCGCGCGGTGGTGATCGCCAAGGGGGACCGGATCACGGTCGACGACCTCCCCGAGCGGCTGCGCACGGTGGCTAGCGCCTTCGGATCATCGCCCCGGGTGCTGGCCGACCTGGAGCTCGACGAGCTGTCGCCCGCCCCCCAGGGACTCGACTGGGGCGACCGGACCGCGCCACCTGGGGGCTCGACTGGCGCGACCGTACCGAGCCCCCTTGGCCATTCGGTCCACGAGTCCAGTCAAGCCGATCGTGGCCGGGCCGGGACCTTCAAGGACCAGCTCCAGCGCTTCGAGGCAGAGCTGATCCGGGAGGCGCTGATCCGCACCCACGGCAACCAATCCGAGGCGGCGCTGCTGCTCGGGCTGCCTCGCCGCACCCTGGTCCACAAGCTCAAGACCCTTGGCATCGACCGCTCGGTGGCGCACGCGCAGCCAACCTCCCTCGCGGCGCTCGACCACGACGCGCTGGACTTCCGGTCGTTGGTCGTGGCCCACGAGGCGAACCTGCTCCGGTTGGCGCTCGAGGCCCACGGCCACGACGCGCTCCGCGCCGCCCGCGCCCTGGGCATGCCTCAGCGCTCGCTGACCCAAAAGGCCCGCAAGCACGGCCTGCTCTGACCTCCGACCCGCACCATCCACTGAGCT
>JAUVBO010000837.1 GCA_030591195.1 Pseudomonadota bacterium | reverse complement strand
GACTGGCCACCGACCATGTCGCCACAGGTGTCGGGCATCTCGGTCCCGCAGGCGTTTGGATTGAACAGCACCGCTACCGTCGGCGGCGGTCCGGCCCAGACCTTCGTCTCGGGCGGGGATCCCTGCAGCGCCAAGGCACCGTCGAAGAGGAGAATCTCGGGATCGTCAACGAGCGTAGTGGTGCCCGGCGCGACCGGGTTGCCGTCGTCGTCGAGACAGGGAACGGTCGCTGCAGCAAAGGCGATCGAGATCGCGGCCGCCGTGACCTCGATCCCCGTACGGGCATCGATGGCCACATCCGGGGTTGCGGCGGCCTCGCGAACCGGGCCCAGGTCCTCGTCCAGCGGAGGGGCGGTGTCCGCTGGGATCGAGTCGTCGGGGCGCGAGTCCGCCGGGCTGGTTGCCTGGTAGCTGACTAGGTCCCGACACCCGACGACGGCAAGGCCACAGGCGAAAACGATTATCTTCGCGCTGGTCACTTGCCGCACCAACCCAGTCTACCATCAACGGCCTCGCCGGCCGAGTTCGCGCGAGGATGCCGGCTACGCGTATAGCCACCAGGTGTCGAAGATGGCCCCAGCATCGCGGCCATCCAGCTGAGAACGCGTGTTTGCCCTTGTTCGCCCTTTGGCGCGCTTGGTGCACTGATCAACGGGATGCACGCAAGAATGGCTCGTCCGGTGGTCATCCTGATCACCCTCGCCGTGATCTCCTGCGCGATGGTGGCCTGCGGATCGGAGGCTCCGGGGCCAGCCGTTGCCCCTGACGCCAAGGCCGACGCCACGCACGAAACCGCCGTTGACGCGCCGAACGAAATCCTCGATGCCCCCCCGGCAGCGCCGGACATCACGCTCGTCCCCGTCGCCCCTGCCCCCTGTCCACCGTTGATGGCGCTGGTCGACGGCACCTTCTGCGTCGACCGCTACGAGGCGGCGCTGCAAGAGCAGGAGCCCGGCGGCGCGTGGAAGGCGGCCTCTCCGTACGATACCGTGGGTCCGCGAACGGTGCGGGCGGTGCCAGCGGAGGGCACGATACCGCAGGGGTACATCTCCGGGGTCCAGGCCGCCGTAGCCTGCGACGCGGCGGGCAAGCGCCTGTGCAGCTCGGCAGAGTGGCTCGCGGCGTGCCGCGGTCCGTCCAGCAGTGTCTGGCCCTACGGCGAGGACCATCAGTCCAGCGCGTGCAACGATGATTACCCGGGCCACCCCGTGGTCGATCTCTTCGGCACGAGCACCGGGATCTGGGACGCCGAGCACATGAACGACCCCGGGATCAACCAGCAGTCGGGCACCGTGGCTGCAGGCGGCGCACACCCCGGGTGCGTTGGCCACTGGGGCATCTACGACATGCACGGTAACCTGCACGAGTGGGTGAGCGACCCCTCCGGAACCTTCCGCGGCGGATTCTACGCCGACGCCAAGGTCAACGGCGCCGGCTGTCTCTATGTCACCACGGCCCACACCTTCGGCTATCACGACTATTCGACTGGGTTCCGCTGCTGCAAGGACGCGGCCGCACCGTGACCGTCGAACCGCTGGTGTGGCGGCTGAGCTCAAGCGGTGGCGTCACTGCTCCAGCGCACGCCGGAGCCGGCGCTTCAGCCGGCCGATCCGGTGCAGCACCTCGTCGCGGTGGCCGTGGGGGGCCTGCTCGGCGTAGGCCAGGGCCCGGGCCAGATCCTTGGTCGCGTGCTCGTGGTGCTTGGCCAGCTCGACCCAGCCGGCGTTGTGGCCGGGGAACTCGTCGGCGTACTGCTGCCAGAGCAGGCTGGCGGCGCTGCGGTCGCCCTGGCGTCGGCGCAGGGCGGCGAGCTCGACGAGCAACCTGGCGCGGGTGGCGGGGAGGGTGGCGATCTCGATCCCGCGCCGCAGGCAGGACTCGGCGAGCTCGGCGTTTCCCCAGCGCTGGTGCAGCTGCCCCACCGACAGCAGCTCCTCGGCGTCCTCGGCCCAGTGCAGCGGGTCGAGCAGGTGATCGACCGTCAGCGCAAACAGCGGCGCCATGGTCGCCACGTCGAGCCGGTTGTGCTCGATCACCCCGTCGAGCAGGCTCGCCTGGCCGGTGCGAAGATAGTCGAGGTAGAGCGTCGGCACCTCGCTGCCGTCGACGTCGTCGCCGCGGACGAAGCCGAGGACCTCCCGCTCGAGGGTGCCGAGCCGGCAGTTGCTGGTGCGACCGCCGAAGACCCGGCGCCCGAGCGGGAGCAGATCGAGGTGCGGTCGGTCGAGCGACAGGGCGGTGCGCGAGAGGATCGAGCGGTTGCGGAGGATCGGCAGGTCGAACCCCCGGCCGTTGAACGAGACGATCACCCGCGCGCGCTCGAAGTAGGGCTGCAGCCGCGCGAGCATCTCGGGCTCCTCCGCCGGCTCGCGCAGCAGCAGCTGGTCGACCTCGTAGGTCTGCCCGCTGCCGTCGAACCGTCCGACACCGACGAGAAAGGCGATGGTGCCCGCGGCGCGCGACAGGCCGGTGGTCTCGGTGTCGACGAACAGCAGATCGTCGGGCCCCAGCGGCGGCAAGTGGCCCTTTCCGTCCTCGGCCTCGCCGATCAGCGGGAGCAGGCGCTCGAGGCGCTCGAGGGTGGTCGCGAGCTGGTCGGGTCGTGACACCGGGTAGCGGCCGAAGTGGTGCCTCGCGGCGTGATAGGTCTCACGGTAGAAGCCCGGCGGCAGCTCGGCCTCGTTGACCGCGTCGGAGGTCCGCCCAGCGACGATCTGAGCCGGGTGCCCGGGAGCCCGCGGGGCGGGGCCGGACCAGCTGCCCTCGATGCGGGAGATCTCGCGTCGCAGCGCGGCGATCCGATCACCCCGCGGTCTTTGCATCGTGTCTCGTGTACGCCTGACGGTCAGCGGCGGCGGGGCCGTGGGTGGCTCGACGGGCAGGCCGAGGCTGCGCCGGATCCGTTCCACGCGGCTCATCAGAGCTCTCCCCGCTGCTCGGGGGGGGCGACGACCCGCAGGATCGGTGGCGCCCCGGTCTTGGCGGCGTAGCCGACGTGGTCGAGGCCCGCTTCGATCAGCTCGACCAGCACCATGACGGTCGCCTTG
>JAUVBO010000600.1 GCA_030591195.1 Pseudomonadota bacterium | reverse complement strand
GGGCGTAGGTCTCGAAGCCGACCGCGGCGATCTGGCCCGATTGACGCCGACCGAGCAGGTCGCCGGCGCCACGGATCTCCAGGTCCTGGGTCGCCACCGAGAAGCCACTGCCGAGCTGGGTGAACTGCTCGAGGGTCGCCAGCCGCTGGCGCGCCTCTCCAGACAGGGCCTCGATCCCCGGCACCAGCAGGTAGCAGAAGGCGCGGTGCCGGCTGCGACCGATCCGCCCCCGCAGCTGGTAGAGCTGGGCCAGGCCGAAGCGGTCGGCGCGGTTGACGAACATCGTGTTGGCTCGCGGGATGTCGAGCCCCGACTCGATGATCGTCGTGCAGACCAGCACGTCGGTCTTGCCCGAGACGAAGTCGACCATCACCCGCTCGAGCTGCCGGGTGGCCATCTGCCCGTGGCCGACGGCGATCCGCGCCCGGGGCACGATACGGCGCACCCGCGCCGCCTGCTGGTCGATGGTCTCGACGCGGTCATGAACAAAGAAGACCTGGCCGCCACGGTCGAGCTCCTTGAGCATCGCCTCGCGGATCAACGCATCGTCGCCGGCCCGGCTGACGAAGGTCCGCACCGCCAGCCGGTCGGGCGGCGGAGTGGCGATGATCGAGATCTCGCGCAGGCCGATCATGCTCATCTGCAGCGTCCGAGGGATCGGCGTGGCGGTCATGGTCAGGATGTCGACCTGGGTCCGCAGCCGCTTGAGCTTCTCCTTGTGGGCGACGCCGAAGCGCTGCTCCTCGTCGATCACCAGCAAGCCGAGGTCGCGGAACATCACGTCCTTCGAGAGCAGCCGGTGGGTGCCAACCACCACGTCGACCGTCCCGGCGAGGAGCCCGGCGACCACCCGCTGGGCGTCCTTCGGCTGGCGAAAGCGAGAGAGCGACTCGACGAAGATCGGGTAGGGCGACATCCGCTCGGCGAAGGTCCGATGGTGCTGCTCGACCAGCACGGTGGTCGGCGCGAGCACCGCCACCTGCTTGCCCGACATCGCCACCAGGAAGGCCGCTCGCAGCGCCACCTCGGTCTTGCCGAAGCCGACGTCGCCGCAGACCAGCCGGTCCATCGGCCGCGGCGCGGTGAGATCCGCTACTACCTCCTCCACCGCCTGCCGCTGGTCCGGGGTCTCGGAGAAGGGGAAGCTGGCCTCGAACTCGCTGTAGATCCCGTCGGGCGACTCGAACGCATGGCCCGCCAGAGCCGCCCGCTGGGCGTAGAGCTGCAGCAGGTCCTCGCTGAACCGACGAACCTCCGCCTCGACCCGGCCGCGCTTGCGCTGCCAGGTGACGCCGCCGAGCCGGTCGAGCTTCGGTCCGGCGCCGGCGCCGGCGCCGACGCCGACGTACTTCTGCACCTGGTCCATCCGGTAGACCGGAAGGTAGAGCCGGTCACCGGCGGCGTACTCGAGGTGCAGGAAGTCGGCGGGGACCCCGCCGACCTCGAGCTTGACCAGGCCCTTGTAGACGCCGATGCCGTGGAGCGAGTGGACGATGTTCTGGTCCGCGCGCAGGTCGCGCAGATCGGTCAGGGTTACGCTGGCCCGCCCCGCGCGAGAGGTGCTTCGACGGAACTTTGGACCGAAGATCTCCTCCTCGGCTACCAACGCCAGGCCAGCGGTGCGCAGGCCGGCGCCGAGCTCGCCCGCTTGCAGGTGCAGAGCGCCAACGGTGGATCGCCCCCCGGGCTCCAGCAGGTACCGGGCGCCTCCGTCTCGATGAACCTCGGCGCTCAGGTCGTGGGCTTCGAGCAGCGCCTCGAGCCGATCGACCTGGGCCGAGCCGCCGACCGCGAGCACGACCTGGAGGCCCTCGGCCTGCCAGGCGCGGATCCGGGCGGCGAGCACCTTGAGGATCTCCTCGCCGCGCTCGCTGCGGGCCCGCTTCAGCTCCGCCGAGAGCACCGCGTGGTCGCTCGCCTCGGCTTCGAGCCCGGTCTCTGCCGGACGGGGCACCGCGCTCTCGTTCAGCGGGACCTGCAGCCGCCAGGGAGCCTGGGCCTGGGAGGTTTGCAGCTGGTCGGCATCGACGAACAGCTCGGCGGGCGGGAAGGTCAGCCGCCCGCTGTCGAGCCGCGCCCGGTAGGCCTGCTCGGCGCGCTCGTCCTCCTGCTCCAGCGCCGCCTTGACCGCGAGGGGATCGACGACCACCCGCAGCGCTTGGTGATCACCGTGGTCGGGATCGGGCAGGTAGTCGTCGATCGGCACCAGCTGGCGGTGAAAGGCCGGCACCAGCGCCTCGATGCCGAAGAAGGTCCGGCCGCTGTCGATCTCGTCGAGCAGGACCTTGGTCGCTCGCGAGGGAAAGTTGACCGCGTCGGCAGCCTCGAGGATCCGCTCGCGGACATCGAAGCCGTTGATCCGCACCGCCTCGTGTACCGGGTAGAGCTCCACCTGCTCCACGGGGCGCAGGGTGCGCTGGGAGCCTGGATCGAAGAGCCGGATCGACTCCACCAGGTCGCCGTAGAGCTCGATCCGCGCGGGGAAGCTGGAGAGCGGCGGGTAGACGTCGACCAGACCGCCCCGCACGGCGAAGGTCCCCGGGTCCTCGACGATCCGCTCGCGCTGGTAGCCGGCAGCGACGAGCATCGCGGCGAGGTCCTCGCGGTCGATCTCGACCTCGGGCCGCACCGTCAGGCAGAGCTGCTCGAAGGTCTCACGAGGGATCACCCGCCGGCGCAGGGCTCCGGCCGAGGCCACCAGCAGCAGCGGCCGCTGGCGAGGCTCGGCGGTCACCGGGTCTGCCTCGACCAGCCTGCCCGCCTCGACCAGACAGTGAAGCACCCCCATCCGCGCGAGGATCGCCCCGCGGTCGGCTGAGATGTCGGCGTAGGGCGAGGTCTCGACGTCGGGCAGCAGCAGCGGCCCCCCCCGCTCGTCCGGCTCGCCGAGGAAGAAGGTCAGGTCCCGCGCCAGCGCCCGGGCTCGCTCCTCGTCGGCGGTGACGATCACCGCGGTGCACGCCCCACCGGCCGAGTGAGCCAGGCGGGCGAGGATCAGCGCCAGGTGGCTGGTGCCAAGGCAGCGCCGGAGCAACACCTCGCCGGTCCCCTCTCGAAAGCGCTGGAGGATCGCCGCGTGGACCATGCCCGGAAGCTATCGGCAAAGCGCGCCCAAGGACAAGGGCTCGCTGGTCCGACGACCCGTGGTGTTCCAGGCGGTTGCCGAAGCCGGATCCGCGTGGTGCGCGAGCTCGGTTTCGTCGCTATTCCACCGATCTCGTCGCTACTCCACCCGGCGTCGTCATCGTTGTCCCTTATCGGTTTCCGGCCCGCTCGGTGGCCGTGTTCACCGATCCGGGGTGGGCCTGAGCCTCCTCGATCCGTAGGGCGAGATCACAGAGATAGAAGACGGCGAAGAGACCGTCGTGCTCGTCGACGGTGTCGCCCTCGTCGACCCGTCGAATCAGACGCTGGAGGCGGAACAAGCGCCTGGGCGGAACGCCGGCGACGAAGGCCGCCATCATCAGCGCCTGCTCGGCCTCTGACGACCCCCCGTCGCCGGATGGGACGAGCTTGACGCAAGCTCCCGTGACGACACGGATCACCGCGGCCCAGTCGCGGCGGGTCGCTTCGTGCTCCGCCACCCCGAGAGCGGCCACCACCGCCGGCGAGCGCACGAGCCGGCGCAGCGGCCACCCCTGGGCGACAATGTGCCCGGTGCGGACCCCGGTGCTGTCCTGGTCGGGCCTCGAGAAGTCATGGACAGCCGAGGTAAGCGCCTGGAACGACGTGAGCGTAACCGGCCGCTCGCCCGGGGGGCCGTTCACTGCGGCCCCCGTGCCGCCGGACGCGCCAGGGTCGCCTGCGGCTC
>JAUVBO010000220.1 GCA_030591195.1 Pseudomonadota bacterium | reverse complement strand
GGAGAGCTGTCGCCGGACCACCAAGCCAAGGTGCTTCGTTTCGTCGACACCGGGGCTTACGAGCCCGTCGGCAGCAATCGCTCGGTGCAGGCGGATGTCTGGCTCGTTTCGGCGACCAACCGCGACCTCAAGGCCGAGGTCGAAGCGGGCCGGTTTCGCCGGGATCTGTATTACCGGCTGAACGTGATCGAGCTCCAGGTACCGCCCCTGCGCGAGCGGCGAAGCGACATTCCGCTACTCGTCAGTCATCTGCTGCAGCAGGTCGCCGCGAGGCGGCAATCAGCGGTCTCCTCCCTTTCGCCTGCCGCGATGGCCGCCCTCTTCACCCACGACTACCCGGGCAATGTTCGTGAGTTGCTGCATGCGCTCGAGCACGGCGTGGCGCTGGCGAAGGGCTCGACGATCGACACGCCGCATCTTCCAAGTGCCTTCGCCAATGGTGCAGCGAGCCTGCTCAATGAGGTCGCCCACGAGGTGAGCCTGGCCGATGCCGTGAAGCACTTCGAACGACTGTACATCGAGCGGGTAATGCACGAGGTGGACGGACGCCGCGCACGGGCCGCCAAGCTGCTCGGCATCTCGCGCAAGAGCCTCTGGCGCAAGCTCAAGAAGGATGGTGAGCCGGGAAGCTAGCCAGCCGCTGGTGACGGCCGCCTGGTCGTCCGCGGGACCGCGCTCACTTCTTCGGGTGGCACTGCTTGCACTTGGTCGGTGCCTTGGGAGCCGTGGCCTTGTTCTTCTTGTGGCAGCCGATGCACTGGCGATGAAAGGGATTCTTCTTCGGACTCTTGGCCTGGCAGGTGTCGAGCTTCTTGCCCTGTTTCTTCAGGTGGCATTGACTGCACCGGTTCTTTTTCGGCGGTTTGTTGTCGACCTTGTGGTGGCAAGCCGTGCAGTCCTTCTTGACCGCCTTGACGTGCTTGACGTGATCAAAGATCACCGGCTTTTTCTTCTTCTGGCAGCCTTTGATGACGATCTTCTTCTTCGGCGCCTTGTCCGAAAAGGCCCCCACCGTTGTAGCTCCCAAGCCCACACAGGCCACCAGGGCCCAAGATATCTGCTTGCTCATTCGCCCCCCCTGGGTACACGTTGTGCAACTCGAGGTTGGACCGTTCGGAATCGACCTGGTCCGCTCCGTAGCCCATTAGCGGGGAAGCAAGACCGAGGCCAAGATGCAACCGGGATTCTCGGTAAAGCCCTGGAAGCGCCTTTGGGTCAAGCTCGCGATCTTCGGAGCGCTCGGCGTGATCGTCACCCACGCCGTGCACCTAGTGGTGGCCAACCGGATCATCGCCAATGGCCTCACGCAGCAGCTGGGACGCGAGGGCCGAGCCCTGGCCCAACTGCTGACGGAGCGCGCGGAGAATGCCCTCTTGGTCGACGACCGGCTCGCGGTCCAGGAGCTGGTCGATCGGATCAGCTCCTTTCACAACGTCGGCTATTGCTTCTTCCACCGGGGAGAGACGGTCATCGCGTCGTCCTTCGGGGTTCGCGGCACTCCGCGCGGCCTGCTGCGGTTGCGCCACCCGGCCAGCCAGACGATGACCGTCCGGGCCGACGGGCGCAGGTACCTCGATGTTGCAGCTGCGAGACCAAGGATCGGGACGGCTCGTGTCGGACTACGGCTCGAGGTGCTCGGGCCGCCTCGACGCTCGCTGTCGATTACGCTGGGGATCATCGCCCTGTGCGTCGCCTCCCTCGGCGCTGCCGCCGCGTTCATTGTCGGCCGGCGCGTGGCCCAGCGCGTGGGCCCGATGGTCGACGCGCTCCAGGAGATGGATCCCAAGACGTCGCCCGTCCCGTTGCCCGAGCAACACGCCGACGAGATCGGGCTACTCACTCGACACGTCAACCAGATGCGCAGCAGGCTGCACGCAGCCGCCGTCGAGCAAGGGCGCGCTCGGCACAAGCACCTGCAGACCGAGAAGCTCGCCGCGCTCGGCAGCCTGGTCGCCGGCGTGGCTCACGAGGTCAACAACCCCCTGGCGGGCATGATGAACTGTCAAGAGCGCCTGGCCGAAGGAACGCTGTCGCCGGAGAAGCAGCGGGAGTACCTGGCGCTGATGGGAGAGGGCCTGGCCCATATCGAGGCCGTGATGAGCAGGCTGCTGAACTTCACGCGGCTGCGACGGCCACACCGATCGCGCGCGCGCCTCGTCACCATCGTCAACTCGACGGTTGGCTTGCTCGGCCCGGCGACCAAGCGCGGCCAGGCGGTCCACGTACACAGCGCCGGCGTGGAGGAGCTCGAGGTCGACGTCGACGTGACCCAGATCGAGCAAGCTCTGGCTAACCTGCTGCTCAACGCCCTTCACGTCTCCGGCGACGAGGCCGCCATCGAAGTGACCTTCGAGCGAGGCGACGAGCTCGTCGGAATCGCCATTCGCGACGCCGGTCCCGGAATTCCGGCGGCGATCCGCGATCGCATCGAGAACCCGTTTTTCACGACCAAGCCTGAGGGCGAGGGCACCGGGCTGGGCTTGTCGGTCACCCGGACGATCGCCGACGCACACGAGGGTGACCTGACGTTCAGCTTCCCGGCCGAAGGCGGAACCGTCGCCACGCTGTGGCTCCCGCTCGAGACCTGATCGATCGCCGACGCCACTGGTGCCAACGCTGATCACCGTCAGGTCGGCTGTCCTTCGCCCTCCCAGCGTCGGCGGGGTCTCACCTGAAGGCGGCGCCGGTGGCCCGCAGGACCACACGCCGCTGGATTCCGGCGATCGCCTCGGGATCGCCCAGCCCGTGCCTCCTGGCGAAGTGTCGCGCCGCGCGGGCACTGACCGCGATCACCTCCACCGTGCCCTCCGCCGCGGCCTGCTTGCCGATCATCCCGGCCGGCACCAGGAAGAACGGGGTGGTGATGACGCGGAGGAAGCCGCCCGATCGGTCGCCAGCGGTCATCGCGAACCACCGCCGCCGGCGGCCACACATCGCCGAAACGTTGCCCGCGACCCGCACCTTCTTGCCCTTGTAACGGTCCGGCTTGGCGAGCAGCTCCGCGAGCTGCACCGTCGGCGTTTGCCGGGCGAACGGGTTTCCAGCCTGCAACACCGCCTTGCCGTCGGGCCCGGTCTTGCTCGTCACTCGGTCGTTGAGCAGCTTGGTGTCGTCGTCTTGGTTGCAGCGGTGTCCGCCACAGCACTGTCCCGCTCCGGCGGCTCCGCCGGGCCGAAGCGCGGCCTCGCCCCCGTTCGCGCTCGACCGGGCCGCTGACGCACCGCTGGGCGGACTGGATTTGACCTGCTGACAGGCGGTGACCTGCCAGGTCGCGACGGCGGCGAGAGCCAAGACCCACCGGTTCTGCATCGCGATACTCCTGCGCCGCCGCTGCATCCGCGCGACGACGGTCTGCGTCAGACGCAACCAGCAGGCTTGGGCAAGCCGGCGATCCTGCAACAACCCCTGACCGGCCCGGTGGGAAACAGCTCGTAGACCTCTGAGAAGCGAAGCCGCATATCCCTGCAGAGCTTCCTGATCATCGGTGCCTTGCCGAACCGGCCAAAGTGGTTGCGCATGTACTCGACGACCCGCCAGTGGCCATCGGTCATGTCGTGGACGTCCTCCAGCCGAGCGAGGCCAATCGCGACCTCTCGGTCCCAGTCATCCCATCGCTGGAGGAACCCGTCGTCGTCCGTCTCGATCCTCCTGCCGTTCACTCTGAGCGCTGCCATGCACGCCTCCGGTCTGTCCCCAAACCGGCTATTACGATGCAAGTCGCGTTCCGCAAGCCACCATCCAGGCGGCTACGGGCAATTGCGTAGATTAGTTGTCGAAACCGATGACGGACCGAGAAGGGGGTTACCGCGATGAGACGCTCTTGGCCGAGACAGGCCTGGTGGTGTTTCTTCCGGGCCACTTGAGCCCAGGGCCGATCAAGGCGAGGGACGGCTGGAGTGACACTCGCCCCATCTCCCGCGTAGTATCGCGCTGAAAAAGGGGAGGACCATGTCCGGAATCATCGGGGGCTCGGGAGCTCTGCGGCGGCTGATGCTGGTGGCGGTGGTGCTGGCCGCCGTCGGTTGCGCCGACACCAACGCGGTCTTCAGCGACTCCCGGGCGAGCGCCAGCGACGGGGGCACCGGCAGCGGACCCGACGCCCTGGTGCCGCCCGCGCCCGACGCCACCGCCCCCGGGCAGAACGCGCTGGTCTACGCCCACAGCGCCGATGAGCTGTACCAGATCGATCCGGACTCGCTGGAGGTGACGCTGGTCGGGCCCTTTGGCTGGCCCGGCGAGGCGGACACGATGACCGACATTGCCCTGGACAAGGTCGGGCGGATGATCGGCATCTCCTACGACAAGGTCTACGAGGTAAACAAGAAGACTGCGGTCTGTGCCTACCTCGCGCCGCTGACCCAGGGCTTCAACGGTCTCTCGTTCATCACCCCCCAGATCGCCGAGGGCAACGAGCTGCTGGTCGCCACCTCCGACCAGGGCGACGTGTTCGAGATCGATCCCGAGACCGGTCGGGCGACAGTGCTCGGCGCCTTCGGCGGCGGGCTGCGCTCGAGCGGCGACCTGGTGTCGGTGCGCGGCTTCGGCACCGTGGCCACGGTCACCCGGCTGAGCAGCCTCACCGACCTGCTGGCACGCGTCGACCCGACCACCGGCACGGCGACGGTGATCGGTGACACGGGCTACGCCGAGATCTGGGGCCTTGGCTTCTGGAAGGACAAGGTCTACGGCTTCACCGAGGACTCACGGTTCCTGCTGATCGACCCCCAGACCGGTGAGGCCACCGAGGTCTCCAAAGGCGGCGGCCCGTGGTGGGGCGCCGGCGTGACCACCTCGGCCCCGGTGATCAAGTAGCCCGTGTCACCGATCACCGCGACCAGGTACGGTCGCGTGGCATCGGCCAAACCAAAGGGGGTGCTGCATGAGCCGCAGAGTAGCGCTGGTCACCGGAGCCACCGGGGCGATCGGCGAGGCGATCGCCCGACAGCTCGCCTGCGACCACGACCACGACGTGATCCTCGCTTGTCGTGACGCGAAGAAGGCCGCGCGCGCGGTCGCCGCGATCACCGAGGCGGCCGGCAACGCCGCCGCACGGGCCGAGATCGTCGACCTCTCGTCGCCGGCCTCGATTCGCGCGCTGGCGGGCCGTCTTGAGGGACCGCTACACCTGCTGGTCAACAACGCCGCCGACACGCCACGCCGCCGCCGGCTGACAGCCGACGGGATCGAGGTCCAGCTGGCCACCAACGTGCTCGGCTACTACTGGATGATCGAGGCGCTGGGCGCGTCCCTGGCGCAGTCCGCCCCGGCGCGGGTGGTCAACGTGGCGAGCTACTGGGCGGGTGGCCTCGACCTCGATGATCTTCAGTTCGAGCGCCGCCCCTATGACAACGACACGGCCTACCGGCAGTCCAAGCAGGCCAACCGGATGTTGACCGTGCCCCTGGCCGAGCGCCTGGCGCCCGACGGGATCACGGTCAATGTCTGCCACCCGGGCGACGTGAGCTCGGCGCTGAGCAACAGCCTCGGCTTCGGTGGCCACGAGACGCCCGACCAGGGCGCACGCACCCCGGTGTGGGTCGCCACCAGCCCCGAGCTCGCGAGCGTGACCGGCAAGTACTTCGAGCAGCAGCGCGAGCGACCGTGCCGCTTCGCCAGCGACCGCCAGGCGATCGACGAGCTGGTCGCCGCCTGCGAGCGGCTCTCGGCGCCACACCGTTAGCACCTAAGGTTCTTAGCTGCACTGCGCCACGCGCAACACGCCCGCTACGGACAGTGGCCAGCCGTCCACGCACCCAGCGCACACCTGCCGGAAAACTGAGAGCGCGCGCTACTTTACGCGCAGCCAACGCTGGCCCCACTCTTGCTAATATGGCTCGCACCGTACACTGCAAGAACGCAACAGGCCGAGACGCTTCCATTTTGGACGGAGCGCGCTCGCGCCTCGGG
>JAUVBO010000080.1 GCA_030591195.1 Pseudomonadota bacterium | reverse complement strand
CGCGCGCGGGCCGGACTGCCTCCACGCGCGGGGTGCCGCGAGGGCGCGCTAGGCCTTCTTCGCCGCCTTCGCCTTCTTCGCCTTGGCCTTCGCCTCCCGATCCTTGGCGGTGAAGACGCGGGCCTTGATGCGCGCCGCCTTGCCCCGCAGCTCGCGGAGGTAGTACAGCCGCGCGCGACGCACGCGCCCACGGGAGCGGACCTCGATCGTCACCACGCGCGGAGCCTGGAACGGGAACGTGCGCTCGACGCCCACCCCGTAGGAGACCTTGCGGACAGTGAAGGTCCCATGGGGACCACGCCGCCGCCGGATGCACACCCCCTCGAACACCTGGATACGTTCCTTATCGCCCTCCACGATGCGGACGTGGACACGGATCGTGTCCCCTACCCGGAACTCGGGGAAGTCACGGGGCGCCATCCGGGCTTCGAGCTCTTGAATCAAGGGTCTGGCGTTGCTCATCGTACGTCCGTTTTCGCGACGGCCGGCGCTAAGCCCACAGGCTCAGTGGCCGAGAAGATCCAACAATAAGGCCTACGTCTCTAATCGCATCCCGAAGAATCTGTCAAGAACGATCGCCACCGCGCTGCGCACCGAGAGGTGATTGTAGCTCGTGCCGCCCTCCAGCGGGGCGAGAGAAAAGTCTGCGGAATCAAGGACTTCTTGCACGAGACCCCAACCAGTGCCCACCAGCAGCAAGACCGGCTGGCCACCGCCAACCGCCGCCGCGAGCGACCCGTGATCGAGCTGCCCCTCGCGACGCGCCGCCGTGGTGCCAACCGTCACCGGCCTGGCCCCCTCCCGCTGCTCGATCCGCTCGATGACCTCCTCGAGGCTCGAGGCCACCTCGACCAGCGACAGCGCCTCCTTGCGCTTGGGGTTGTAGACGGCCCCATACCCATCTTTCCAGTGCGACAGGATCCGGATCGCCAGCTCTCGCTGGCTCGACAGGGGCGTGACGACGAAGTAGCCACCAAGCCCGAAAGTCCTCGAAGACCTGGCGATATCGTGCAAGTCCAGGTTGGTGATCGCCGTGGTGATCACCCGGCCCGTCCGGTCGTAGACCGGGTGGTGGATCAGAGCAATGTAGGTCCGGGCAGCGGTCATGCGATGTGCGTGATGATCCGCGCCGAGCAGCTCGAGATCCTCGTCGTTGGGTCGGAATCGAGCCCACATGTCGGGCCGTCGGGACCGCGTCCGCTCGAGCATCTCCCGCCGCCTCCAGCGACGGATCCGCTCGTGGTCCCCCTGGAGCAGCACCTCGGGGACGCCGAGGTCGCGAAAGACCCGGGGCCGGGTGTACTGCGGATGCTCGAGCAGACCGCTCTCGTGGGACTCGGTCTGCAGCGAGCGCTCGTTGCCGAGCACCCCGGGAACGAGCCGGGCTACCCCATCGACGACGGCCATCGCCGCCACCTCGCCCCCGTTGAGGACGAAGTCGCCGAGCGACAGCTCCTCGTCGACAAAGGTGCGGATGCGCTCGTCGAAGCCCTCGTATCGGCCACAGACGAGCACCACGTGCTCGTGACCGAGCAGCCGCTGAAAGTCCGCCTGCCCCACCGCCCTGCCCTGCGGCGTCAGCAGCACGCGATGGGGCGCGGCTTGACCAGCCTGGCTGGCGATGGACGCCAAGGCGGCGACCATCGGCTCCGGCTTGATCACCATGCCCTCGCCGCCGCCATAGGGCGTGTCGTCGACCGACCGGTGCTTGTCGCGGGTGAAGTCCCGCGGGTCGACGAAGCCCACCTCCACCAGGCCCGCCGCGCGCGCCTTGCCCAGCAGCGAGGCGTTGAAGAACGACTCGAAGCACTCCGGGAAAATCGTGACGATGTCAAACCGCACCGCGCCGCTCCTGCTGCCGCACCTGTTGCTGTTGCTTGCCGTCAGCCATCGTCCGACCAGCGCGCCTCGACGTCAGCCGCGACCAGGATCTCGCGGTGGCCAAGATCCACCTCGACAACCCAGTCGTCGACCATCGGCAACATCAGCTCGCTGCCATCGTCGCGCCTCACCACCAGCACGTCGGAGGCGCCGGCCTCGAACACCTCGACCACCTGTCCGATCGACCGGCGCTCCGAAGCCGTCACTCCCTCTTGTTCCGCGGACGTGCTCCCGGGTCGCGGTGGCTCCATGTCGCACGCCGCGTCACGGGCCGGGGGGCCCAGGCGAACCGCGCAACCGATCAGGTCCGCGTAGAGGTACTGGTCCTCGTCGAGGGCGACCGCTTCGCGCCGCGCCATCAACCGCGCGCCGCGCAGCAGCTCGGCCCGACCCCGGTCCGTGACGCCTTCGAGGCTGAGCAACGCCCCGGCCGGGCTCGCCCCGTGAACGGTCTCGATGCCGTGGGTTCGGCCGTCGCCAGCCTCGACCCACACCTCGGCCCTCCCCGCTAAAAGCTCGGACGAGGGGTTGTAGAGCCGCACCTTGACCATGCCCCTAACGCCGTGGGGCTTGACCACCACGCCGACCTCGAGTGCTGGTTTGCTTTGTTGGATCGCCACTGGAAGACGCGACTAGCAATATGGGCGGGCCAACCGGCCCGCGTGACGAGGGCTGTTGATAAACTTCCACCCCGGGGGACGATGGCTACTCGAGGATCTCCAAGACCGTCCGCTTGCGGAGCTTCGTCGACGACGCACTGAGGATCGTCCGCATCGCGCGCGCCGTCCGGCCCTGCTTGCCGATCACCTTGCCCAGGTCATCCTTGGCGACCTGGAGCTCGATGACGGAGGTCTGGATGCCGGTCACCTCGGTGACCTTGACCTCATCGGGCTTGTCCACGAGGGCCTTGGCGATGTGCTCGATGAGGCCCTTGAGGGTTCCGTCGTTGTCGCTCATGGATCAGCCTTCTCCGCGTAGTGAGCTCAGCAAGGGCGAGGTCTACTCACTCTATGGAAATCGCGAAGGAATGCGCACGCGCTGCTCGGGCTGATCGCCTCCCGAGAGGTCCCGGGCTGCCCGGTGACCTTCCGACACTCGGCGGTCGGCCTATGCAGAGGCGCGTGCCTCCTCCTTGCGACGCTTCAGCAGCAGTTTGTGGACCGTCTCACTCGCCTGGGCACCGTTGCCCAGCCAATACTCGAGCCGGTCCTGCTTGATCTCGAAGACCGCGGGCTCCGTCGTCGGATTGTAGAGGCCGATCTGCTCGATGAACCGCCCGTCGCGCGGGTTGCGGCCATCGGTGATCACGACCCGGTAGATCGGACGCTTCTTCGCGCCACCCCGAGCCAAACGCAACCGTACAGACATCGCTATTTCTCCCTTACCGCCCTGATCCTCCGCAAAACGCGTCTTTCGTTTCCCCCGCGCTCCGACGCCAGTGGCCATTGAACTTCCAACCACGTGAATTTAGTATAGCAAACTGCCCGGGCACGGGGGAGTCTTCGATCAGAGCCGCCGCTACGTAACCGATACGAACGAAGATGTCAAGAGGCCTGTGATATGCAACCCGGCGAGATGCTTCTCGAACTGGAGGGGGTGCACCGGTACTACGGTACGGTCCATGCCCTCGACGACGTTACGCTTTCTGTTGGCAAGGGCAGCATCGGACTGCTCGGGCCGAACGGCGCGGGCAAGTCGACCCTGCTCAAGGTGCTGCTCGGGCTGCTGCCCCCGAGCTCGGGCCAGGCGCGCGTGCTCGGCCACGATCCCGCCCGCACGCCCCTCGACCTGCGGCAGCGCGTCGGCTACATGCCGGAGAACGAGTGTTACATCGCCCGCCTCGACGCGGTGGAGACCTGCACCTACGCGGCCCAGCTCTGCGGGCTACCACCGGCCGAGGCCCGCGAGCGCGCCCACTCGGTGCTCGAGTTCGTCGGCCTCGGCGACAAGCGGTACATGAAGGTCAACACCTACTCGACCGGCCAGAAGCAGCGGGTGAAGCTGGCCCAGGCCCTGGTCCACGACCCGGATCTGTTGCTGCTCGACGAGCCGACCAACGGCCTGGATCCGAAGGGCCGCGACGAAATGCTGGCGCTGATCCGCCAGCTGCCCCCCCGCCGCCAGTGCTCGATCATCCTCTCCTCGCACCTGCTGCCAGACGTCGAGGCGGTCTGCGATCAGGTGATCGTGCTGTCGTCCGGGCGGATGATCCACGCGGGCCGCATCGCCGAGATGGGTGGCAGGGATCGCGACTTCTTCGAGGTTCGGGTCAAGTCCGAGCCCGAGCGGTTGGTCGAGATCCTCAACGGAGCGGGCGACCACGCCGAGCTGCACGACGGCGCCCTGCGGGTGCGCATCGCGCCCGATACCGACGCCGACAAGATCTTCCGCCTGGCCCTCGACGCGAAGATCCAGATCCGCCACCTCGCCCGCTGCAAGACCTCGCTCGAGGACGCCTTCCTCGATGTGCTTCGCAAGGGTTCTACAGCAGGGTCGGCGCCGCTCGGTCGTCGTCAGGGGGATGGAGTCTGATGAACGACCAAGGGACCCACGACACCGGGGCGACCGACGAGCCCGACAGGCCGTCATCGGCGGGCTCGCCGATCCGAGACCTCGGCTACAGCCGCTACGAGGGCCGCCGCCTGCCCCACCGCAACCGCTATCGGGTGCTCGCCAGCCGCACCCTCTCGCTGGCCTGGCAGAGCGGCCTGGTCAAGACGATCGTGATCCTCGGGATGTTCCCGATGATCGTCTGTGCGGTGCTGATGTACCTCCAGATCCGCGGGGCGCAGCTGTTCGAGAGCCAGGGGGCGCCCGTGCCCGCGAGGCTGCAGCACCCCGAGCGCTGGGTCTATTACTGCGTCTACTGGTGCCAGATCTGGTTTGCCTTCGCGCTGAGCCTGGTGGTCGCCTCCACCGCCATCGCCGACGACATCCGCACCGGCGCGTTCCAGTTCTACTTCGCGCGGCCGATCACCCGCACCCACTATGTCGCGGGCTAGCTGCTGGCGGTGGCGTCGCTGATCGTGATCGTCGGCGTGACGCCCGGGCTGCTGCTGACCCTCGAGCGGATCGCCCTGGCGGCCTCGGTCAGCGAGGGCCTGGCCCACCTACAGCTGCTGCTCGCCACGCTGGTCTTCTCGGTGGTCTACGTGGCGGTGATGGTGCTGCCGGCCATCGCCGTCAGCGCCCTGACCCGCAACAGCGGCTACGCGATGGGCGGGTGGGCCACGGTGTTCTTCATCCCCTGGGTCCTCGGCGAAGGCACCGCGGCGGCCACCGACCAGCCGCTGCTGAGCCTGGTCTCGATCCCCACCGACCTGCGCCTGGTCGGCCAGCACCTCTTCGGCATCGAGCCAAGCTACGACATCGCCTGGTACTGGCCGGCGGCGGTGCTGCTCGGGGTGGTCTGTGTCGCCGCCGTGGTCCTCTGGCGCCGGCTCGGCCAGGCGGAGGTGATGGTCGGATGAGCGCGCATGACCGCAGCGAGCAGGCCGACGGGGTGGTGATCGGCGACAAGCTGTCCAAGTGGTACGGCAACGTCGTCGGCGTCAACGACTTCACCGTCAACATTCCAGCGGGCGTCACCGGGCTGCTCGGGCCCAACGGCGCGGGCAAGTCGACGTTCCTCAAGCTGCTGATCGGCGCCCTGCGCCCGTCGAAGGGTCAGCTCCGCGTGCTCGGTGAGCCGGTCTGGGGCAACCGCGCGCTCCTCGCCCGTATCGGCTACTGCCCGGAGCACGACGGCGTCTACGACGACCTCAGCGGCCTCGAGTTCGTCACCGTGATGGCGCGGCTGTCGGGCATCGCCCGTGGCGACGCCGAGCGGCGCGCCGAGGAATCGCTCGACCGGATGGGCCTGGCGGAAGCGCGGCACCGCCAGGTCGGGACCTACTCCAAGGGCATGCGCCAGCGGGTCAAGCTGGCTCAAGCGGTCGTCCACGACCCCGAGCTGTTGCTGCTGGACGAGCCGCTCTCCGGCTGCGACCCGCTGGCCCGGGCCCAGGTGGTCGCGCTGATCAAGGAGATCGGGCGCGAGGGGCGAACCGTGATCGTCTCGAGCCACATCCTCCACGAGATCGAGGCGATGACCAGCGAGATCCTGCTGGTCTACAAGGGACAGGTCCTAGCCGAGGGCAACATCTACCGCATCCGCGAGATGATCGACGAGCACCCCCACCAGATCCGCGTCGACTGCGACGCCCCCCGACGCCTAGCCCGCGAGGTGGTGGCCGACCCGTCGGTCTCGGCCCTCTCCTTCGTCGGAGCCGCGGCCGGTGACGACGGCCGCCGAGCCCCGGCGCACGGCGGCGATGGAGACGGCGCCACCAGCCTGCTGATCGAGACCCGCGACCCCGACCGGTGCTACCCGCTGCTGCCCCGCGCCGCCCTCGAGCACGGGGTCAAGATCACCGCCTTGACCAGCCCAGACAACAACCTGCAGGCGGTCTTCGAGTACCTGACCCGCGAGCGGGCGAAGGGAGTTGCCGCCAATGAGTAACCAGAGCCGCGAGCGGATCGCACCCGCGCTGCCCTCGGCCGGCTCGGCGATCTGGCAGGTGGCCGGGCTGACCCTGCGCCGGGCGCGACGAGGGCGGCTGGTCCAGCTGGTGGCGGTGCTGCTGCTGCTGCCGGTGCCCGCCGGGCTGGCGGCCCTGCTCAGCGGCCACGGCGGCGCCGACTTCTTCGACACGGTGCTCAACGCGCTGCTGCGCTTCGTCACGCCGCTGGCGATGGCCCTCTTCTCCGGAGCGATGATCGCCGAGGAGGTCCAGGGCAAGACGATCACCTACCTGCTGTCACGACCGATCCCCCGCTGGACGCTGCCGGTGGGCAAGTACTTCGGCACGGTGGCGGTGACCGTGGCGCTGCTGGCGGTGTCGGTGACCGCGACCTACCTGGTCTGCGCCGGCTCGGAGATCCTCGAGGCCCTGCCGCGACTCGGTCTCGCGCTGCTGACCACCGCCCTGGCAGCGATTCACTTCGGCGCGGTGGCCACCGCCTTCGGCGCGATGGTCACCGGCTACCCGTTCGCGGCGATGTTGATCTTCATCCTGATCGTCGATGTCGGCCTCGGGTTCATCCCCGGGATCTTCAAGGCCGTCTCGGCTGGCGTCAACCTCACCGCCGTGGCCGGGCTCTACCGCCCCCACACCGACACGTTCTTCATGGCCGACCCGAAGCTGACCCCGGCGATCTCCCTCGGCATCGTCGCCGGACTGACCGCGATCTGGCTGCTGATCGCCATCGGCTGGGTCAGCGCCCACGAATACCGCACCGACAAGTAGCGGTACGCGGTGGTTGACGAGGCCGGCCGACTCGTGGCAACCAACGACCAAATAGCCGGAGCGAAGCTAGTGAAACGAAACAGCTCGAACGTCCTCAAGGCGCTGCTGGTTGGCAGCGGCCTGCTGATCCTCTGGGCCGCCGCCGGCGCGTGCGGCAGTGACGACGACCCCCTCGCCAGCCGCTGCGAGAGCGTCTGCGAGGTCGACCCGGCCGACCCCTGCGCCACGGGCGACTTCGAGGCCAGGTGCGTCGCCGACTGCCGGGCCCTCGCCGGCGAGGCGGCGAGCCAGGGTTTCAAGGGCACCGCCTGCGGCGAGTGCATCGCCGATCAGTTCGCGTACTCGGGCAAGCGCTGCAAGAACAACCAGGTGTGCACCTTCGGCGGCGACAAGGAGACCTGTGAGGGCAGCAGCTGCGACGCCTCGCTCGAGGTCTGCTTCGGCGCCCAGGGACCGTCCGGGATCGACATCCCGGCCTGCACGGCGCTCTGCATCGAAGTCGAGTGACCTTTCCCGATTCCTCAGCTCACCGCTGGTCGATCACGACCTGAGCTTTCCGGTCGTCGGGTGGACCCACCAACAGGCACACTCAGCTCGAGAGACGCGCTCGGGACTGTGGAGCTCAGGAGTCCTCGCCCGCGATGTGCTCGGTGTAGGCCGCCTTGCGGTGGCGGGCGGTGGACAGATGGGCGTCCCAGCAGCTCGCGCCGCAGAAGACCAGCTTCAGCCGTCCGCTGTTGCAGGCCGAGACGGTACAGCGGACGAAGGCCTCACCCTGGTTGATCTCCTTGCCACACATGCAACACTTGGCAAATAGTTTGGACATTCCCTCCGCCCCGGAAAATGGCATCACATCGCTTATTTGACCCTACCCAAGAGCGCTACCGATGACAACCCGCACGATTCACCTCGTCTCTCTCGGCTGCCCGAAGAACCGCGTCGACAGCGAGCGCATGGCGGCGCTCGCCGAGCGCCAGGGCCTCTCGCTGGTGACCGACCCGGAGGCGGCCGAAGTGATCCTGGTCAACACCTGTGGCTTCATCGAGT
>JAUVBO010000998.1 GCA_030591195.1 Pseudomonadota bacterium | reverse complement strand
GCTGGGCTTGCTCCCGGCGTTGGTCTTGCTCCTTACGCCGGGCCCGTCGGCGCCGGGCGCGACGCAGGCTCCGGGTGTTGCGCTGTCGCGGCTTGAGCTTCTTGCCGGCCTCCGGGTCGGTGGAGACGATCTGCGCCAGTAGCTCGCGCTCCTTGCGGTAGTCGGCCGGGAAGAGGCTGCGGACGAACTCGCCCAGCTCGGCGCCGGTGAACTGGTAGCGCTCGAGTAGCTGCTCGAGCTCGCCGGCCATGGTCGCCGCGTCGGAGAAACGCGCCGCCGGGTCACGCTGCAGCGCGTGCAGCACCAGCTCGTCGAGCTCGGGCGGCACGCGCTTGTTGTGGACCGAAGGCGGCTTGATCTCGGTCCGCCGGACCTTCTCCATCAGGACGAACTCGCTCTCCTCGCGGAACAACCGCTCGCAGGTGAGCATCTCGTGCAGGACGATACCGGTGGCAAAGATGTCGGTGCGGCGGTCCACCGGCAGGCCGCGGATCTGCTCCGGAGACATGTAAGCGAACTTGCCCTTGAGGATGCCGATCTCGCTGGTGATCTGCATCACCGCCTGGGCGATGCCGAAGTCGAGCAGCTTGACCTCGCCGTCATACGAGACCCGCACGTTCGCCGGGCTGACGTCACGGTTGACCACGTTGAGCGGTCGCCCCTGGGGCGTCAGCAGCTCGTGCGCGTAGTGCAGCGCTTGGCAGATCGATCGGCCGATGAACACCGCGTGGGGCACCGGCAGGCGCCGGCCGGACTGGCGACACCGCCGGAGGATCGCGGCCAGGTCCTTGCCCGAGACGTAGCGCATGGCGATGAAGTAGCGGCCGTCGACCTCGCCGACGTCGACGCTGTCGACGATGCAGGGGTGGGAGAACATCGTCGCCAGCCGCCCCTCCCGGGTGAACATGTCGACGAAGCGCTGCTCCTTGGCCAGGTGCGGGCGCATGCACTTGAGCGCCAGCACCTCGGCCGGCTCGTCACGGCGCAGCCCGAAGTAGACCTCGGCCATCCCCCCGCGCGCGATCTTGCCCATCAGGTGGTAGTCGCCGAAGGCCTGCGGCACGTCGATGCCGCCTACCTCGGAGACGTCCGCCTCACGGCCCGGGCTGGGCGTCTTGGTCGATTCCACCGGCATCGGTGCGGGAAAACCTCCCGTAAAGTCATCAGGATCCGATCGATATTATCAGAGACCCGGATTTGGTGCCGGCCCTTCGAGTCGGCGTCGCTGGGTCGCTGCCGGATTGCCAGCTCCGGCGGGGTTTCCTATGCTGTCGGTGGACTCGCGATGACCGCCAACACGAACGAGCACGATCACTCCACCTCGGAGTCGCGCAGGGTGAAGGCCGGGTGCCTCTATCTGGTCGCGACCCCGATCGGCAACCTCGAGGACATCACCCTGCGCGCGCTGCGAGTGCTGCGCGAGGTGGACGTGGTGGCCGCCGAGGACACCCGCCGGGCCCGCGTGTTGTTTTCCCGCTTTGCGATAGAGACGCCGACCTTCAGCCTCTTCGAGGGCAACGAGGCGCGGCGGCTCGAGGAGGTGGTGGCGCGGCTGCGGGCCGGCGAGGCGGTGGCGATGATCTCCGAGGCCGGCACCCCGGCGCTGTCGGACCCGGGCTGGCGCACCGTGCGTCGCTGCCTCGAAGAGGGGCTGGCGATCGACGTCATCCCCGGCGCGAGCGCGATCACCACCGCCCTGCTGCTCTCCGGCCTGCCCAGCGACCGCTTCCGCTGGCTCGGCTTCCTGCCGCGCAAGGGGCGGCGGCGCCGGGAGCTGATCGACGAGATCCACACCAGCCTGGAGACGGTCGTGCTCTTCGAGGCGCCCGGTCGCTGCGGCGCGACTCTCGCCGAGCTCGCCGCGGTCCTCGGCGAGCGGCCGGCAGCCGTCTGTCGCGAGCTGACCAAGCTGCACCAAGAGGCGCTGCGCGAGCCCCTCTCAGCGCTCGCCGCGCGCTTCGCCGACAGGCCGCCGCGGGGCGAGGTCACGCTGGTCATCGGCGGCGTCCCGGACGGAGCTGGCGAGCTCTCCGACGAGGCGCTGGCCGAGCTGGTGGCCCCGCGGCTGGCGGCTGGCGAGGGGCCGCGGGAGATCAGCCAGGCGCTCGGTCCGCGGGCTGGTAAGCGCCGGGTCTACCAACTCGCCTTGGCGCTGAAGAAGGACTATCCTGTCTGACCGGGGCGGCGAGACCATCATGCCTGATCAGCCGACAACCCAGCGGATCGCGCGGCTCGTGCCGGCAAATGACGAGGCCGACCTGAGCATCGATCTGCTGGAGGGCCTCAACAAGATCGGTCGCCAGCGCGTGGACAACCACATCGTCCTGGTCAGCCCGCAGGTCTCGCGCTTCCACGCCGAGCTCGAGGTCAAGCCGAACGAGATCGTCCTGCGCGACCTCGGTAGCGCCAACGGGACCTTCGTCAACGGCGACCGGATCAGCCACCGGGTGCTGAGGGCCGGCGACCTGGTCGGGTTCTCCGATCAGTTCAGCCTGCGCCTCGAGATCGAGAGCGAGACGCCGGGTCAGCATCCCGACAGCATCATGTTCCCGGGCAAGCCG
>JAUVBO010000901.1 GCA_030591195.1 Pseudomonadota bacterium | reverse complement strand
GATGTTCGGCGGACGGGTCTCGAGCCGGACCACGTGGCGCTTCTGCATCTGCAGCTCGGCCGCGTCCACGATGGTGATCACCCGCTCGCCGGGTGGGATGTATCTCGAGAGGATGTTGAGTAGCGTCGTCTTGCCGCTGCCGGTGCCGCCCGAGATCAGCATGTTCAGCTTCGCCCGCACGCAGCCGGCGAGGAAGTCGAGCATCGGCTCGGTCATCGTCCCGTGGGAGACCAGGTCCGCCGCCCGCAGGGGCTGGACGCCGAAGCGGCGGATCGACAGCGACGGGCCGTCGAGGGCCAGCGGCGGGATGATCGCGTTGACGCGGGATCCATCGGGGAGGCGGGCGTCGACCATCGGCGAGGTCTCGTCGATCCGCCGGCCGACCCGGTTGACGATCCGGTTGATGATCTGCAGCAGGTGGGCGTTGTCCTTGAACCGCGCCGGCACCTCGTGCAGCTTGCCGTCGCGCTCGATGAAGACCAGGTCGAAGCGGTTGACGAGGATGTCGGAGATGGTGTGGTCCTCGAGCAGCGGCTCGAGGGGCCCCAGCCCGGTGATCTCGTCGAGCAGCTCCTGGACCATCCGCTCGCGCTCGATCCGGTTCAGCGGCAGCTGGGCGGCGGTCATCATCTGGCTGATCGTCTGCCGTAGCTCGGCCCTCAACTGCTCCGGACTGAGGGAATCGAGCTTCGACAGCTCGATGCGGTCGACCAGCTGGCGATGGATCTGCCCCTTGATCTCCTGGTAGACGGCAGGGGTCTCATCGTCGAGGCCTTCGAGCTCGGGGGATGACCCGGACCCGAGGCGGATTCGGTCGCGAAGCTTCATCTGCTCATCCCCTCCGTCCGAAGAGGCCGCGCTTGCGCGTCGGTCGCTCGCCACGAACCAGGGTCACCAGCGACCGCACGTCCTTGGCCACGCGGGAACGCGGCGCCGAGGTCACCAGCAGGGCTCCCTCGTTGATCGACTTGATCACCGTCGGGAAGTCGTTGGCCACCGTGGCGTCGATGTTCACGCCGAGGGCATCGGCGATCGAGTCGATGTCGAGTGAGCCCCGTTTCTGGTAGCGATTGACCACCAGCTTCAGCTTGTCGGGGCCGTAGCGGAGCTGCCGGAAGATCCCCATGCACCGGTTGGCGTTCTTCAGCGCCGGGATGTCCTGGGTCATCGTCAACAGGACCTTGTCGGCGAGGTCGAGCACCACCAGCGACGTCTCGCTGAAGTCGCGCAGGCCGTCGACCACGACGAACTCGAAGTGTCGGCGGAGGAATGCGATCGCCTTGGCGATTCCGGCCGGGCTGAGCTCGTCGGCCTCTTCGACCGCGTCGGACTGGGAGACGACGTAGACGCCGTGCTGGTGCACCGTCAACGACTGGTGCAGCAGATCCTCGTCGAGGCGGTGGAGGTTGTTGATCAGATCCCGCCAGGTATAGCGGGAGGCGAGGTCGAGGAAGACCAGCACGTCACCCATCTGAAAGTTGACGTCGAGCAGCACCACCTGGCCCTTCTGGTCGGGCCCCTCGGGCAACAGCGCGCCGGCGAGGCCGGTGGCGATGGCGGTGGCGCCGACGCCGCCCTTGCAGCCGAAGACCGCCACCACCGTGCCCCTGGCGCTGGCGGGCTGGGCGGTGGGGGCGGGCGAGGCGAGGCTCAGGTTGAGGATCGCCCGGCGGACGTCGTCGTTGCCCTCCTCGAGGTAGGCGAAGTCCTTGGCGCCCGAGCGCATGGCCCGGAGGATCCGCTCCGGGTCGCGCTGGCGCGAGACGATCATCGTCGTGCAGCCGTCGAGCTTGATCTGGCTGGTGACGTCGAAGATCGCCTCGGGGTCGTTGTCGAGGAAAAGCACCGCGAGGCTGGGCTGGTTGGCTCGCACCGCCTCGAGGCCCTTTGTCGGATCCGGCTCCACGGCCGAGATCTCGACCATGTCGCCCACCTGCTGGCGAATGAAGGCCTCTTCTTCCTGCTGGACACCGACGATGATGATCGAGGGGCTACCAGACACGTTGCTCTCCGCCTGTCTCTTTGGTCGTTCTTTGCCGTGGGTTTAGTGGCTGCGAGCGGTCAGTGCCTGACGAAGCCAATCGGCCCCAGCGGGCCGCCGTCCGAGCGTCGTCGGCGCTTGCCGCGGCGCTGCTGCTTTTCGCGCTTGCCGCCCTCGATCCGACCGAGCATGAACAGCTGAAAGTCGTCGAGGTCGGTGAGCATCAGCTCGCCGGGTAGCGGCGGCGTCTTGCCGTCATCCAGCGGCTTGACCAGATGCGCCCGGACCACCACCAGCATCTCGGTCTCGACGCGCTGGAACGAGGTCGAGCGGAAGAGGGCGCCGAGGATCGGGATCTCGCCGAGTAGCGGGATCTTGCGGATCGTGGTCCGGACATCGTCCGAGAGCAGGCCGGCGATGGCGAAGCTCTGGCCGTCCTTGAGCCGGATCGTTGTGTCGCTGCTGCGGGTCTTGAACCCCGGCATGTTGAACCCGCCGAGGGTCACGCCAGCGGTCGGGTCCGGCTCGCTGACCTCTGCGAAGAGCTTGAGGCTGATCAGCCGGTCGCCGAGGACCGTGGGCGTGAACTTGAGCCGGATGCCGAACTTCTTGTATTGAACGCTGGTGTTGCCGAAGTTCTGCGACGTCAAGATCGGCACCTCGCCGCCGGCGTGGAAGGTCGCCTCCTGGCCGCTCATCGCCACCAGGGTCGGCTCGGCGAGCATCTTGCCGAGGCCCTCGGTGGCGAGGATGTTGAGCATCACGCTGAACGGGAAGTTGGCCAGGCCAGTGGAGAAGAACAGGTTGAAGGCGTCACCGGTGGACGGCACCGGGACCAGCGGCGGGCCGCCAGTCCCCGTCCCGGGCATGTTG
>JAUVBO010000876.1 GCA_030591195.1 Pseudomonadota bacterium | reverse complement strand
CGCTGCCCTTGGAGAGCATCTCGAGGCCGACGCCCGGCGGCAGCAGCGGGTGATCCGGGTTGTGGTAGGCGGCGTTGCCGTAGGCGCGCAACAGGTCCCGCAGGGCTTGGGTGTAGGTGTTGCGGCCGAGGGTCAGGCCGACGCCCTGGCCCGGTTGGTAGAGCATCCTCTCGTACGACGAGGTGAGCTCGTGCTGGCGGGTCATCGGCGCGCGCTTGGCGGGGCAGACCTCGCCGATCTTGCCCAGGCCGGCGGCGTGGTCCGCCGCGGTGCAGAAACCCGAGAGCATGATCTGCTCGAGGTAGGTGAGGAAGTAGCTCATCTCCACGCCCGGCTCGGCGCCGAGGGGGCCGACGAAGTCGAAGATCTCGGGGTGCCGCAGGCCGATCACCGCCGCGGCGCCGCCGCCCATCGAGAAGCCCACGGCCGCGCGGTAGCTGAACCGGCGCTTGACCGTGGTCCCCGCGCGGACGTCGATCGCCACCTGGTAGCTGGCGAGCTCGTCGAGGTCGAATGAGATCCGACCGACGTCGACGTCGACCTCCGGGTTTACCAGCGGCAGGTTGGTCAGCCGGTCCGAGTCGGCCCGCCGCTTCAGCCAGACCACGATCGAGCCTGAGCGGGCGCCCTTGGGCATCCTCGCGGCGAGGAAGGGCAGGGTCAGCCGCAGGTCGCGCGCGAAGGCGGTGCCTCCGGGGGTGAAGCTCACCGTCGGGCCGAGGGCGACGAAGCCGTCGGGAACCAGATCTGCGGCGCAGGCGATCCCGACCTTGACGCTCTGCGTGAACCCCGCGGGAGCCGTCACCGCCGCACCGGCGAGGTCCTTGGCCGCCGCCCCGCTGACGGCCACGGTGGCGCCGGCGGTGAGCTGACCCTCCGTGCCCGCGCCACAGACGATCTCGGGCGGCGGACCCTGATCGGGCGCGGCGATGTCGGCGTCGCCGCGCCCGCCGTCGAGGTCGCGGCCGGCGTCGGCGGTCACGCCGACATCGGCGTCGCCGGGCTGCTGATTGTTGCTGCTGCAGGCTGCCGCGATCGCGATCGCGGCGGCGAGGCCAGTCGCAGCGCACCAACGCACGACGACCATGGACCGAGGCGCATACATCTACCCACTCCAGTTCTTCGCAGCTGCGCGCTGCCGGGCTCCCCGCGCCGCGGTGCGAACAACGTCTGTTTGCCGTCGGGCTTGCTCCCGAGCGCCATGCAATATATAGGTCATCCTATGGATGATGCATCGAATATCGCCATCTACTGCGATTACGAAAACATCGCGATCGGTGCCCGGGACGCGAAGATCGAGAACTTCAGCGTCGGGATCGTGGTCCAGCGGCTGCTGGACAAGGGCAAGATCGTGGTCAAGAAAGCCTACGCCGACTGGGATCGGTACAAGTCCGCCAAGCGCAAGATGCACGAGGCGGCCTTCGAGCTGATCGAGATCCCCCATGTCAGCTACTCGGGCAAGAACTCCGCCGACATCCGCTTGGTCGTCGACGCCCTCGACCTCTGCTACACCAAGTCCCACGTCGACACCTTCGCGATCCTCTCGGGCGACAGCGACTTCTCGCCGCTGGTCAGCAAGCTGCGGGAGAACAACAAGAAGGTGATCGGCCTCGGAGTCAAGAACTCGACCAGCGACCTGCTGGTGGACAACTGCGACGAGTTCATCTACTACGACGACCTGGTCCGCAAGAAGGAGGGGCAGAAGCGTGGCGGCCGGCGCGGCAAGGCCCCGGCCAAACAGCCCGACAAGGGTGACAAGTCGGTCACGCAGCCCGACAGGGGCGACAGATCGGCCACGCAGCCCGACAAGGCTGACAGATCGGCCACGCAGCCCGACAAGGCTGACAGCACCACAGGCGACGGCGATCCAGCCGAGGAGGAGCGGCGCGACAAGGCCCTCGAGATGGTGCTCGAGACGGTCGAGGCGTTGTTTTCGGAGCGCGAGGGTAACCTCTGGGGCTCGATGGTCAAGCAGACCCTCAAGCGCAAGCGGCCGAACTTCGACGAGACCTACTACGGCTATCGCACCTTCACCCAGCTGCTCGAGGACTGCCTGCGTCGAGGGCTGCTCGAGATCCAGAAGGATGACAAGTCTGGTGGATACCTGATCAGCGGTTTCGGTCCCCACGCCTAGCGAGGTCGACGATGAAAGTCAGGGAAGACTCGATCACCGAGGTCATCGAAGATGTCGCCCAGCGGATGGGTGATCCCAAGTACATCAGCGGTGAGGTCGACCTGCTGTCCGCGCGCCAGCCGACGGTGATCCAGTACGTCGTGGCCCACAAGCAGGACCTCGACCTGGAGGAGATCATCCAGCTGCTGTTCCAGATCTCGGTGGTGCAGAAGATCATCGGGCAGGCCACGGGGCGCGCGCCGTCGCTGGTCGGCTTTCGCGATCTCGACGCAGCGTGCAAGGCGGCTCCCGACCTCGAGGCCCTGACCAAGACCGAAGATGACCTCGCCTGCTACATCTTCAGCAACCTCGAGATGAGCAGCAAGGAGGCGAACAAGGTCGCCGGTGAGATCCTCGCGCACGTTTCGCGAGCCATGCTCGATCTGGCAAGCTGAGCCTCGCGAGAAAGAAAGACCGACGATGAAAGTTGGGGTCATCGGCCGGGTCGCCTCGGGGCGCTCGACCCTCTTCGACGCCCTCACCGGACAGGATGGCGCGACGGGCCAGCGGGGTCGCACGCGCCTCGGCATCGCCCAGGTCGCTGACGCTCGGATCGACAAGCTGACCGGGATCTGCCGGCCGAAGAAGACGATCTACGCCGAGATCGCGCTGGCGCAGCCTCCCGGAGCGCTCGACATGGCGGTGCTGCGCGAGATGCGCGACCTGCGGGCCTTCGCCCACGTCGTCGGCGCGTTCTCGGACGGCGAGGTGGCCGGCGCGGTGAGCGAGCAGGTGGCCGAGCTCGACGCCGAGATGGTGCTCGCCGACATGGAGCGG
>JAUVBO010000120.1 GCA_030591195.1 Pseudomonadota bacterium | reverse complement strand
CGAGGGCCCCCGGGTGGATCCGGCCGCGGACGTACTTGATGATCTTGCCCACCTCCGCCACTTCGGCCGGCGGCACCTGGAACTGCGGATTGCAGATCTGCAACGCCGCGAAGAACACCGTCCTCAGCTGGGACGGCGCCGGCAGCACGTTGCGCAGGAAGTGCTCGGGCCGCAGGTAGGCCAGCTGCTTGGCGATCGCGAAGGCCAGCTCCTTCTCCGGCCGGCCCTGGAGCAGGTCGGTGCCGACGACGAACGACGGGATCTCCTGGGTGTTGGCCATCTGCAGCCCGAACGGACGGTCCGGCTGCAGGTAGAGCTCGGCCTGCACCACGTTGAGCACCGAGGTGACGTAGTTGAAGACCTTGGAGAAGAGCAGCTGATCGGTAGCGAGGTCGCGCCGCTCCTTGCGCTTCAACCCGAAGGCCTTGTGCGGCCGCCAGGTCATCTGCTGGATCACCGGCGCGATCGACGCGAAGATCGCACCGATGTAGCGGTCCTCGTCGGGGTGGAAGACGTACCGCCCCCAGATCTCGTCGGTCATCCGCGCCTTGGCCCGCACGAAGCCGCGCTGCTTGTACTGATCGTAGAACTGCTGCTCCTCGGGGTCAGCCTTCTTCAGGAATGACAGGGTCGAGCAGAGGCACCAGGCCTTGTCGTACTGGTTGCTGTCCATGTAGACCTTGCGCAGCGCCTTGTAGGACTCGATCTTGAACGGCGAGCGCTTGATCAGCGCGTGGTGCTGATTGATCGCCTTGTCGACGTAGTCGGGCCCAGAGAGCATGTAGAGCTCGGCGAGGATCTCGTGCTTCTGCACGTCGTCGCCCTTCATCTGCAGTGCGATCTCGAAGGCCGCGATGGCGCTCGGGAAGTCGCGCAGCCGCGTGCGGTAGATCTCGCCGAGGTTGTGCCAGAGCATCACCTTCAGGTCGTCCTGCTCCCCCTCTGGCAGCCGCTTGAGCAACTTGCGATAGTTGCGCTCGAGCGACTTCCAGTCCTTCTTCTGGGTGCAGATCCGGTCGATGGCCTCGAACGCCTTGAGCTGGTTGTAGTCCTCGTCGAGCACGCGGTTGAAGAACTCGACCGACTCGTCGAGCGACCGCACCTCGTCGCGGAAGATCACCGCCGCGGTGTAGAAGTACTTCGCCCGCAGCCGGCTGTCTTGCTCGATGTCGGTCAGCCGGACGACGATCTCCACCGCCTTCTTCCACTGCTTGGTGATCGTGTACAGCTCGAGCGCCTTGTGCAGCGCCACGTGGCTCTGGGGCTGGAGCTCCAGCGCCTCGAGGTAGGAGGCGATCGCCTTCTTCTCGTTCTTCAGCTTCTCCTTGAAGAGGTCGCCCATCCGCTCATGGAGCTGGAACGCCTCCTCGGCATCCGCCACCTCGATCAGCGACCGGGTCGCCTGGATCACCGCCTCCCAGTCGCTCTGCTGGGTCTGCAGCTCGATCACGGCCTCGAGCGTCGCCCGGTGGGTCGGGTCGATCTCGAGCGACTTCTCGAACATGTTGAGCGACTTCTTCCGCTCGCCGAGCTTGAGCTTGATGTTGCCCAGCCGGTAGAAGATGTCGACGATGTCTTCCTTGCGCTGACTGTCGCGGTGGTGGACCAGGATCGTCTGGTAGATCTTGAACGCCCGGTCCCACTCCTCCATCCGGTGCAGCAGGTCGGCCATGCCGATCAGCGTCGGCAGGTGGGTCGAGTCGATGTCGTAGGCGGCCCGGTAGTACTTGAGCGCCTTGTCGTTCTTGCCGTTGGCGTCGGAGGCCTTGCCCAGCTGGTGGTACAGGACCTGCAGCCGCTTGTTGTCGCGCTTGTCGGCCTTGCGCACGAGCATGTCGAGCACCGGCTCGAGCTCCTCGTAGCGCTCGTCGCGGAAGTAGATCTCGGAAAGCGGGGCGCCCGCCTCGACGTGGTCCGGGTCGACCTCGAGCGTCCGGGCGTAGAGCTCGGCCGCCGTCGCCTCGTCTCCGAGGTGCTCCTGGTAGACCGCGCCCGCCTCGTAGAGCAGGCGCGCCTTCTCCAGCTGGTTCTGGGTGTGGGTCTCGGCCTGGACCATCAGCTTCGACGCCTTGGCCCAGTCGCCGCGCTGCTTGTAGATCTCCACCAGCTGGGTCATACACTCGACGCTGGTCGGATCGATCTCCAGGGCGCGGAGGTAGCGCTCGACGGCCGTCTCCGAGTCACCGAACTGTTCCTCGTGGATCCGGCCGAGCCGGTAGAGCACGTTGACCCGATAGCCCGCGTCGTCAACCAGCTCGGTCAACCGAGACATCACGTCGACCGCGCGATCCCAGGCGCTGATCTCCTCGTAGAGCCGCGCCAGGGCGTCGAGCGCCTGGGTGTGGTCCGGGTCGAACGAGAGGATGTCGCCGTAGGCCTCGATCGCCCGGTCGGCGTCGGTCAGCTCCTTCTCGTAGATCTGACCGAGCTCGTAGTAGAGCTCGACCCGCTCGCTCGGATCGTTGATCGCGTTGATGTGGCGCCGCAGGGCGTCGACCAGATCGTCGAAACGCGAGTCCTGCCGGTAGAGCCGCTCGACCCCGCGGTAGGTCGCCTCGGCCCGCTCGTCGATCAGCAGGATCTTCTCGAGGCACTCGGCCGCCCGGTCGAGCTTACTGAACTGCTCCTCCCAGACCGTCGCCATCCGCTGGTAGAGCGAGACCCGCTCCTCGTCCGAGCCGGCGATGTCCTGCTGCTGCTCGAGGACATCGAGGTACTCCTCGGTCTGGTCCGTGCGCTCGTAGAGGCTCTCGAGGTACTTCAGCGCGGTCAGGTTCTGCGGCTCGATCGCCAGGATGTCCTTGTAGCTCTCGATCGCGTCGTTGGCGTTGTCGAGCTGGTCGTCGTAGAGCTGACCGATCTGCCCCTTGATCACGATGATCTCGTCAGGCTCGGTGGTCAGCTCGGACTTGCGGCGCAGGACCTCGATCAGGTCCTCCCACTGCTGGTTGTTGCGGTAGAGCCGCTCGAGTGACTTGAGCGCCTCCTCGCTCTGGTCGTCGCTCTCGAGCGCCTTGCGATACGAGACGATCGCCTGGGCGACGTCGCCAAGCTGGATCTCGTGGAGCTCGGCCATCGACAGCAGCAGCTCGGCCTTCTTGTCCGGGTCTCGCTCGAGGTCAGCGTGGCGCTTGATCACGCCCACCAACTCGGCCCAGCGCGCCGTCTTGCGGTAGAACGCAGCCAGCGTGTCGAGCGCCGACAAGTTCTCCGGATCGATCTGCAGCGCCTGCTGGACCGAAGCGATGGCGTAGTCGAGGTGCCCGAGCTCGTTGCCGTACCAGCGGCCCATCTTGACCAGCAGGTCGCACTTGACCTGCGGGTCGACGATGGTCTGGACCACGGTGCTGTACTCGGTCAGCAGCTCGGCCCACTTGTCGGTTGACGACGCCAGCCGCTCAAGCTCCTTGGCGGTGATGTCGTTGGTGTAGTCCTGCTTGAACGCCGCCTGCAGCACGACGAAGGCCTGCTCTGCCTCGCCGAGCTGCTCCTCGTAGACCTTTGCCGTCTGCTGCAGCAGCTCGACCGTTTCGTCGCCTTCCTCGGCGTGATCGGTGCGCGCCAGCAGCAGGTCGATCAGCTTCTCCCAGTGCCAGTTCTCGCGGTAGATCTGATCGAGCTGGACGAAGGCGACCCGGTGGCCCGCCTCGAGCTCGAGGACCCGCTCGTAGATCCGCGCCGCGGACTCGGCGTCCTCGACCTTCTCCTGCCAGATGTTTGCCGCCTGCATCAGGACGTCGATCCGCTCCTCGTCCTTCTGCAACACCTCGACCTTGCGCTCGAGGACCTGAATGCACTCCTCCCAGCGAGCTTCCTGGGTCAGCAGCTGCTCCAGCGCGCCGAGGGCGCGGAAGTCGTCTGCCTGGAGGTCGAGCACCTTGCGCCAGGCCTCGATCGCCTCCTGTGGTCGGAGCAGGATCTCGCCCTCGGTCTCACCCAGCTGGGTGTAGAGCGAGTGCAGCTCCTGGTCGTCCATGTCACCGGTGATGCCGATTTCGATCAGCCGCTGCAGGGTCTCGACCAGCTCCTCCCAGGCCTGGGTGTTGCGATAGATCTGGACCATCGCGTAGAGCGCGGTGACGTCGCCCGGATCGATCGCAAGGACGTTCTGCCAGTTCTCGAGCGCGTTGCGGTCACGGCCGAGCTTCTCGCCCCAGATCCGTCCCAGGCGCTGGTAGAGCTTGATCTTGTCGCCATCCTCGGCGGTGATCATCACCTGCCGATCGAGCACCTCGACCAGCTCCCGCCACTCCCCTGCCACCTCGTAGAGGTCGGCCAGCGCCCAGAGCGCCGTCGGGTCCTCGCCTCGGAGATCGAGCACGCGGTTCCAGAGGTCCTGGGCCTGCTCGGGGGCGTCCAGCGCGTCGCTGGAGATCTTCGCCATCCGCGCGTAGCAGTCACCCAGCTGCTGGTCGCCGGCGGCGATGTCGATCATCTTCTCGTAGACGTCGTGCAGCTCCTGCCACTGGAGGCCACGGAAGTAGAGCTTCTCCAGCGCGTCGAGGGCCTTCTCGTTACGCGACTCGGTGTCGAGCACCGCGCTGAAGGTCGTGATCGCCGACTCGGCGTCCTCGAGCACCGTCTCGAAGGTGTCGCCGAGGCGCAGCTGCAGGTCGACCAGCGTCTCGCCGTCGTCGGTGATCGCGATCCGCCGCTTGAGGATCTCGGCCAGCTCCTGCCACATGCTGCCCTGGGTGTAGATCCGGTCGAGGGCCTCGAGCGCGTCGTGATCGACGTCGTCGATCTGCAGCACGTAGAGGAAGGCCTCCTCGGCCCGCGCGCGGTCACGCAGCTCCTCCTCGCAGACCCGCGCCACCATCTTCAGCAGGCGCCGCTTGTCCTCGTCATCGATGTTCTCGAGCACGCCCCCGTAGTAACCGACCAGCTCCTCCCACCCGTCGATGATCCGCGCCAGCCGCTCGAGCTCCTCGGTCGCCAGCTCGGCCAGCGGGTCGGTCGACAGGGCGTAGCCCCACCACTCGAATGCCCGCTGGTGGTCGCCGAGCCGCTGCTCGCAGGTCTCGGCGATGCGCCGGATCGGCTCGATCTTGTCCTCGTGGTCCTCCATCCGCTCGAGCTTGACCTGCATGATCTTGACCAGCTTTTCCCACTGCTCGGCCATGCGGTAGAGCGGCTCTAGGACCTCGGCGATGTCGAGCTGGAGCTGCCCATCCTCGAACAGCAGCTCGAGCGAGGTGATCGCCGGCGAGTGCTCGGGGTTGGCCGCGAGGATCTCGCGGTAGGCGTCGATCGCGTTCGGCAGGTCCTGGAGCTGCTCCTGATAGAGCTGCCCGAGGCGGAAGTGCAGGTCGATGATCTGCTCGCCGGTCTCGGCCATCCGCACCTCGCGCTGGAGGATCTCGGCCAGCTCGGCCCACTTCTCCTGGGCGATGTAGAGCCGGTCGAGGGCGAGGATCGAGTCCTTGTTCTCCGGCTCGACGTCGAGCACGCGGTTGTAGTGCCCGATCGCCTCCTCGTAGAGGCCGACCTCCTCCTCGTAGACCCGCGCCACCCGCAGGCCCATCTCGACCTGCTGCATCGGATCGAGGATCTTCTCCAGCTCCGCCTCGTAGAGCGCGACGAGCTGCTCCCAGCCCTGCTCGTTGTCGGCGGCGAGCCGCTCGAGCTGAGCCAGCGCTTGCTCGTTGCTGCTGTCCTCCTCGAGCGAGCGTCCGTAGGCCGCGAACGCCTGCTGGTTGTCCTCGACGCGGATCTCGTAGAGGTTGGCGATCCGCTGCAGCAGCTCGACCTTGCGGTACGGGTCGTCGACGTGCTTGACCATCACCTCGTAGAGGTCGATCAGCTGCTCCCACTCGAGCGACTGCTCGTAGACCGGCTCGAGCACCTGGGCCGCGAGCACCGGCTCCTCCTCGCCGTGGACGATCGCGTCGAGAGCCTTGAGGGTCGCTTCGTGGCCCGGATCGATCTGCAGCACCTCGCGGTGGGTCTCCACCGCGCGGGTCAGATCGCCGAGCTCCTGCTCCCAGAGCATGCCGATCCGGTGCTTGAGCTCGATCGCGTCGGCCGAGGTACTGCCGGCGAGCTCGACCTGTCGCTCGAGCGCCTGCAGCAAGTCGTACCAGCGCGCCGCCTGCTGGTAGAGGCGGTCGAGCGAGCGGATCGCGGTCAGGTCGTCGGGGTCGAGATCGAGCACCCCTTGGAAGGTCTCGATCGCCCGGTCGAGGTCGCCGAGCTGCTCCTCGTAGAGCGTGCCAAGCGAGTAGTAGATCGCCTTCTTGTGCTCCGGCTCGGGCGACAGCTCCGACTTGGCGAGGTAGATCTCCTTGAGGTCTTCCCACCGCTCGAGGCGGATGTAGAGCCGCTCGAGGGCCCCGATCGCGATCGGCTCGGCGCTGTCGAGGTCGAGCATCTGCCGGTAGACCCGGATCGCCTGGTCGAGGTTCTCCAGCACGTCCTCGTAGATCTGGGCCGCCCGGTGCAGCAGCTGCTTGCGCTCGTCGGCCTCGAGCATGATCTCGGCCTTCTGCAGCAGCACGTCGACCAGATCCTGATGCGCCTCGGAGCGGATGTAGATCTGCTCCAGGGCGTTGACTGCCTCGAGGTTCTGCGGATCGATCGCGAGGATGCGCTTGTAGGCCTCGGCTGCCTCGTCGTGGTCGCCGATCTGCTCCTCCCAGACCAGCGCGACCTTCAGGTGCAAAGCGATCGCCAGCTGCTCGTCCATCACGTCGGCGACGAGGCCGTTGTAGAGCTCCACCAACCGCTGCCAGCCGTCGATGGTCCGGGCCAGCCGATCGAGGTTGCTCTGGGTCTCGTCGTGCGAGGGGTCCTCCTTGAGCGCCCGTCCGTAGACGTCGAACGCCCCGGCCGGGTCCTCGCCAGCGACCTCGTAGTACTCGCCGATCTGGTGCAGCAGCTCGATCTTGCGCGCCGGGTCGTAGGCGTGCTTGACCATGATCTCGTAGACCGCGACCAGCTTGACCCAGTCGTTGATCGACCGGTAGTAGGGCTCGAGGATCTGGCCCACGGTCAGCTCGTGCTCCTCGTTGGCGAGCATCCGCTCGAGGGCGGTCACCGCCGACTCGTTCGAGGGGTCACGCTCGAGCACTTGCCGGTAGGTGTCGACCGCCGCGGCGAACTCGGAGAGCTCGGTCTCACGCAGGCTCGCGAGGCGAACCAGCAGGTCGATCGTCGCCCCCTCGTCGTCGATCAGCATCAGCTGGCGCGAGAGGTT
>JAUVBO010000737.1 GCA_030591195.1 Pseudomonadota bacterium | reverse complement strand
GATAACGTCAAGCTCTACCAGGAGGTGCGGCAGCTGCTGCTGTCGACCATCGAGGCGTTGACGGTGGCCATCGACAGCAAGGATCAATCGGCCCTCGGCCACTCGCGCCGGGTGGCCTTGCTCTGCGAGCGGATGGGCGCGCAGCTCGAGCTGACCGAAAAGGAGCTCGACCTGCTGCGGATCGCCGCGCTGCTGCACGATGTCGGCAACCTGGCGATCGCCGAGACGATCCTCAGAAAGCCCGGGACGCTGACCGCCGAGGAGCGGGCGGTGGTCAAGGAGCACCCGACCCTCGGCGCCTCGATCCTCAGCCCGGTGGAGCAGCTGTCCGAGGTGCTGCCCGGGGTGCTCGACCACCACGAACGGCACGACGGCCGCGGCTACCCGCGCCACCTCAAGGGCGAGGAGATCTCGCTGCAGGGGCGACTGGTGGCGATCGCCGACACCTTCGACGCGATGATCCACGACCGGCCATACCGTGAAGGCTGCGCGCCACGGCAGGCGCTGGCCGAGATCTCCCGCCAGGCAGGCTCCCAGTTCGACCCGGCCCTGGTGCCGATCTTCGTCGACTGCTTCCACGAGCTGGAGCTCGATGACAAGCCCCTCGACGGGATGGTCTCGGCCGGGCCTGATCTCGACTTCTAGGTAGCTCGCTCGCTACCCGAGCGGTCACGGCTGGCGGTGGAGGATCGTCGCCGAGTTGCCCGCGGTGAAGAGGTGACCTTCCACGCCCCAGAGCGACGTCAGCAGGTTGCCGGTTCCCGAGCGCATCTGGGTCCAGTCCCCGCCGTCGAAGCGAAGGATCGTACCGCCCGAGCCGACGGTGTAGGCTTCGGTCGGCCCGGCAACCCAGACCGCCCGGAGGCTCGAGAGGTTGCTCTTCGACACCTCGGTCCAGCTCGCGCCGTCGTAGCGCAGCAGCACGCCGTCGTCGCCGACGGCGTAGACGTTGTCCGGGGCGCTGCCGCCGAGCCCGCGCAGGGTCTTGGTCGTCGGGGTGGGCTGCGCGGTCCAGGTGTTGCCGTCGTAGTGGGAGATCGCGCCGCCCTCGCCGGCGACGAAGACGTCGCTGGTCCCGCTGGCCCAGATCGCGAAGAACGTGCTCGGACTGCCGGCGACGTTGACAGTCGTCGCGAGCCCGCTGGCGTCGAACCGCTTCAGCGTCGTGCCGGCGACGTAGATCGCGTCGGACCCGGCGGCCCAGACCGCGTGGAGATCTCCCGTGGTGTCCGCGTCGAGCAGCGACCAGGTCTTGCCGTCGAACCGCAGCAGCGTCCCGCCGTTGCCCGCGGCGTAGATCAGGCCGGGGCCGAGCCCGTGGATCGCGTTGATCTGCGCCGTGGCGCCGGAGGGCTGCGTGGTCCAGGCCGTGCCGTCGAAGTGGACCAGCCCACCGCTCGTGCCACCGGCCCAGACGTCGTCGGCCGCGCTGCCCCAGATCGCCTTGACTCCGAGCCAGGGTCCCTCGCGCAGGGCTTGCCAGCCGGCTGCGTCGCGGCGGTGGATCTCGCCCTGGGCGCCAGCGACGTAGAGCGTGTCGCCCGAACCGCCGGCTGCCGCGAGCATGGTGCTGGGTCCCGGAGCGTCCCGGACCCAGCCGCCGCCCGCGAAGCGCAGGACCTCGCCGAAGGCGCCAGCCGCGTAGACCGACCCCAGGCTGTCGCCCCAGAGCGAGTGGAGATCCGCGCTGCTGCCGGTCGCGATCTTGGCCCAGGTGCTCGGGCCAATGCGGAAGCAGGCGCCGTCGATACCGACCGCGAGCAGGTCGTCCGGTCCGAGGCTCCAGATCGCCGTGACCGGCCCGCCGAGCAGCTGTGACTGCCAGCTCCCGGCGCCCCGGAAATGGACGCTGGAGCCTGCGGCGACGGCCAAGGCCCATGGCCCGTCGACCCACAGTCCCGTGATCTTCTGGGTGGTGGGCGTGGCGATCGGCGACCACTTTCCCGCCTCGAGCGCCAGCAGCGTGCCACCAGCGCCAGCGGCGTAGACCAGGTTCGGGTCGGCGCCGGCGACGGCGTGGAGGTTGGCCGAGGTGCTGGAGGTCATCGCGCTCCAGCTGGCGCCGTTGTAGCCGAAGATCCTGCCCGCGATGCCGACGGCGTAGGCTCGCGTCGGGCCGTGCCCCCAGACGGCCTCGAGGGTGACCGCGGTGTCGGTGGGCATCCCCCGCCAACGCGCGCCGTCGAAGTGGACGATCGTGCCCTGGCTCCCGACGAAGAAGACGTCGTCAGGCGCGCTGGCCCAGATCCCGCGGTAGCCCGCGCCCGAGGGCCGCGGGTTGTGCCAGCACCAGCCATCCACCGTGCAGACGTCGCCGCCAAAGAACGGCGGCTTCCGGCTGTCGGGCGGCGGTCCGTCGAGCGCTCGGCTGTCGGCCGGGGCGAGGTCCTCCAAGGAGGTCGTGCCGCGGTCGAGCGTCGCGGTGTCGCTGTCGCCGGGGGTGCCACCGTCGGCGGTCGAGGGTCCAGCGGCATAACGAAAGATCTGGTCGCACCCGCTGGCAGCAAGGGTCGCGATCACGATCAGGGCAGCTGTCGCGAGCGGCCTGATCAACGCTTGCCGTCCTTCTTCGCTGCCGGCGCTGCGGGGGCCTCGAGGGCGGCGCGCAGGCGCTCTTCCAGCGCCGGGTTCTTCTGCCCCGCCGGCAGCGCGGCGAGCACGGCGAGGGCCTGATGCCGGGCTGCGCGCTCGGCGGCCGCGTCGCCGCGGCTGCGATGCACGTCAGCGACCAACGAGAGGATTCGTGCCTTGCGCGGCCCGTAGGCGCGGGCGAGCGCCTTCTTCGCCGCTTCGAGGGCCGGCTTGCGGCGGCCGAGCTGGTGCAGCACCCACGCCAGCCGGTAGGGCGGGTCGTAGTCGCCGGGCAGGGCGCGACACGAGACCTCGAGCGCGCCGACCAGCTCGGCGGCCTGGCCGAGGTAGACGTAGACCTCGGCCCGGGGCCAGTTGTGGATCGCCGCCGCCTCGGCCGTCTTCGCTCCGGCGGCTGCCTGGTCGAGCAGTCGCCGCTGGCGTTCGGCGGTGCGGCGGGCCTGGGCCTTGTCGCCGAGTGCCTCGTGCACCGTGCGCAGCAGCCGCAGGGCGTCGCTGCGGTCGTCCACCGACAGCTCGGCTGCCGCGCGTTTGTCGCTGACCAGCGCCGTCAGGCGCGCCCGGGCCAGCGCGCGCAGCTGCGCCTGGCGCGGGTCGCTCCCGGGCAGCCGCGCGGCGCAGCCAGTGGCGTAGTAGAGCAGGTCGGTGGTGCTCGCGCTGGGGCCGGTCTGGTCCGCCGCGCCGAGGGCGAGCTCGACGCAATCGCCATCGCGTTTGGCCTGGTGCCGGACGCCGAT
>JAUVBO010000417.1 GCA_030591195.1 Pseudomonadota bacterium | reverse complement strand
CGTATCGTGAGCTGCGACAACCCGACGCCGCGATCGGGGCCTACCAAGAGGCGCTGGAGCTCGCGCCGCAGGACGCCCACGCCCTGGCGGCGCTCGGCACGCTGTACCAAGACACCGGCGACACCGAGGCGTACACGAAGATGCTCGAGCTCGACGCGAGCATCTCCGACGAACAGCGGATCCTGGTCTACGAGCAGCGGGCCGCCGCCTTCGAAGGCCAGCTCGACCGGCTCGACCTCGCGGCCGAGAGCCTGCGCGGGATCCTGGCGATCGGCGGCCACGACAGGCACTACCGCGACCTCCACCGCGTCTACCGCAAGGCCGAACGGTTCGACGCCCTGGCCGAGCTGCTCCGCGAGCAGATCCAGGGCACCGACGCACAGGACGAGCACATCCGCCTCCACCTCGAGCTGGGTCAGCTCCACACCGGCCCGCTCGCCAGGCCGGAGATCGCGACCGAGAGCTATCGCGCGGTGCTCGACATCGATCCGAACCACCAGCGGGCGCTCGGCGCCCTGGCCAGCCTGTGCGAGCAGCTCGGGCAGTGGCAGCCCGCCGTCGAGGCGCTAACGCGCCTGACGAAGCTGTCGGCCGATCCCGCACACCTGGCCACCGTGCACCATCGACTGGGGCTGATCCATCAGGAACAGCTGCGGAGCGCCAGGCTCGCCGAGGAGCACTATGCTCGCGTGCTCGAGCTCGACGCCACACACAGCGCGGCGGCGCGACGCTTGGTTGACATCTACCGGCAACGCCGCGCCTGGGTCGAGGCGGCGAACCTGCTGCTCGGCATCGGGTCCCACACGGCGGACGCCCGGCGACGGGCGCGCCTGCTCTGGGAAGCAGGTGAGATCTTCGAACGCCACCTGGACGACGAGGCGAGGGCTGCAGCGCTGTTCGGACGGGCGCTCGAGCTGGACCCACGACAGACGGCAGCGGGCAACGCGCTGGTGCGGATCTACTGGCGCGAGCGAAAATACCAGCAACTGGAGCCCGTGCTCGAAGCGATGTTGCAGTCGCCCGACCAACACGAGGACCAACACGCTCTGTGCTTCAAGCTGGGACGGACCGCGGAGGAGCTCGGCAAGCCGGAAAAGGCGTTCGCCAGCTACCGTGCCGCCTGGAAGATCAATCCAACGGACGTGCAGACCCTGATCCGCATGACGGCGGTACGCAAGAAGCTGAACCGGTAGTCAGGCGCGCTGGCAACCGGGCCTTAGTGGCGGTGGCCCTGGTGCCCCTTCCCCTTGAGGCCCTTGAGGCCCTTGAGGCCCTTGAGGCGCAGCCCCGGGGGCATCCCGCGGGGCATCCCGCGGGGGCGGGGAGGTGGGCGACGCATGCGCCTCGGGCGAGCGTTGGGGTCCGGCTTGTCCCGGCGCATGACGTGGAAGCCAAACGGGCTCTCCACCGGATCAGAGATGTCGCCAATCTTCAGCTTGAGCAGCGCCTCGTCGAACTCGGGCACCATCTTGCCCTTGCGCCAGCTACCGAGGCTGCCGCCTCGCGCCGCCGATGGCCCATCGGAGCTCTTGGCCGCCAGCTCGACGAACTTGCCCGGCTCCTTCTTGAGCTGCACCGACAGCTTGGTGGCGAGCTTCTTCGCCTCCCTCTTGCTGCGGGTGACGTTCGGCCGGGCCTTCATCGCCCCCTTGTAGGCCAGGAGGATGTGCGACCCGGCGAGCATCGGCGGGATCTCGATCCGCTGCATGACGTGGTAGCCGAAGGGCGTCTCGACCGCCCCCGAGACCTCGCCGATCTTCAGCGCTCGCACCGTCTTGGTGAACACCGCCGGCATCCGCGACTTCAGCGTGTTCCACGGCCCGAGCTGACCGCCGTGCTTGGCCCTGGGGCCATCCGAGTGCTTCCTGATCAGCGCGACGAAGCCCTTCGGGTCGGCCTGGGCCTTCTTGGCCAGCTTCTCGGCCTGCTTGCGCGCAGCGTCCTTGTCCCGGGAGGTCTTCGGGTTGGCCATCATCGATCCCTTGTAGACGATGATCAGCTGCCGGGCCGCGAGGTCCTCGGCGGGCTGGACGGCCTTGCGAATGATGACGTGGAAGCCGAAGCGCGTCTCCACCGGCTCGGAGACCTCGTCGACCTTGAGCGTCTGGATCGCCTTGTCGAAGGCCGGCACCATCTTGCCCTTGACCCAGGTCCCGAGGTCGCCGCCGGCGGGGGCCGAGGGTCCCTCGGAGCGCTTCTTGGCCAGGTCGTCGAACTTCTCCGGGCTCTTGCGGGCCTCGGCGGCGAGCTTGGTAGCCAGCGCCTTGGCCTCCTCCTTGGTCCGGGTGGCCTTGGACCGGGCGGCGCCCTTGTAGCCGATCAGGATGTGGGCACCGGCGTAGTAGACCGGCTCGGCGAGCTTGGGCGGCAGCTTCGGCGGCGTCGGCGCCTGCTGCTTCGGATCGGGTTTCTTGGCCGACGGCTTGGCCTTGGCATCGCCATCTCCCTTCGGCTTGACGGGGGGGCACCCCACCAGCAGCGAGACGAGGAGCGCGGCGAGCGGCAGGCGCGAGGCGAGACGGGCGCGTGACATCTGTTGGGTCGTGGTCATCTTGGGTCTGATCGTCCTTTCGAAGAGCAGAGCCGATTCTAGGTGATGTCGAGCTTGACGGAAAGCCCGCTGCGTGGTGCCTTTTCCCGGCCGTTTTCCCCGCAACCAGGCGAGCGACGATGAAGGTCGACTACCACAAGCAGCTCGATCAGCCGATCAAGCTCTCGGTGCTGATGCCGGTCTACAACGAGCGCTTCTTGGTCGGAGAGGCGATCACCCGCGTGCTGCGCTTCGACCACCCACTGGTCAGGGAGATCGAGCTGATCGTCGTCGACGATGGCTCGACCGACGGCACCCGCGAGATCCTGCGGCGCCTGGCCGCCGACGAGCCGCGCATCCGCTATCACGAGCAGCCGAGCAACCGCGGCAAGGGCGCCGCCGTGCGGCGCGCCATCTCCGAGGCGAGCGGTGAGCTCTGCGTCATCCAGGACGCGGACCTCGAGTACTACCCCGAAGACTGGGCCCAGCTGATCCAGCCGTTCTTCGACGCCGAAGCTGACGCGGTCTACGGTTCGCGCTTCTCCCCCCGCGGCTACCGCCGGGTGCTCTACTTCTGGCACACGGTCGGCAACCGCTTCCTGACGCTGGTCTCCAACCTGCTGACCGATCTCAACCTGACCGACATGGAGACCTGCTACAAGATGGTGCGGACCGAGCTGCTGAAGTCGATCCCGATCCGCTCGGACGACTTCGCCCTCGAGCCCGAGCTGACCGCCAAGCTGGCCAAGCGCGGCGCAGCGATCTACGAGGTACCGATCCGCTACGCGGGCCGCACCTACCGGGAGGGGAAGAAGATCTCCTTCGTCGACGGGTTCCGCGCGCTGGCCGCGATCCTCCGCTGGAAGCTGATCGACGACATCTACCAGGACGACGAGTACGGCGCGGCGATCCTCTCCAGCGTCGGCGACGTGCACCAGCTCAACCAGTGGATGGCCGACGTCCTCGCCGAGCACGTCGGCGGCCGCGTGATCGAGCTCGGGGCCGGCATCGGCAACGTCACCACCCGGCTGGTACCACGCGACCGGTACCTCGCCACCGACATCAACCCGCACTACCTCGCGTTCCTCAGGAACCTCTCGCTCGGCAAGCCCTACCTCCGCGTCGGCGAGCTCGACCTGCTCGACTCGGCTCGCTTCGCCTCACTGGCAGGCCAGTTTGACACTGCGATCTGCCTCAACGTGCTCGAGCACGTCGCCGACGAGGCTCGCGCGCTGAGGAACCTCTGGACCGCGCTCGAGCCTGGCGGCACGGCGGTGGTGCTGGTCCCCCAGGGCAAGTGGCTCTACTCTTCCCTCGACGAGGTCCTCGACCACGTCAAGCGCTACCGGCGCCCGGAGCTCAGGGAAGCGATGGAGCGCGCGGGCTTCGAGGTGGTGACGCTCGAGGACTTCAACCGCGTCGCCGTGCCCGGCTGGGCCCTCAACGGCATGCTGCTGCGGCGCAAGCACTTCTCGCGGGTACAGCTGAAGATCTACAACACGCTGACGCCGCTCTTCCGCGCGGTCGACTCGCTGCTGCCCTGGCATGGCCTGAGCATCATCGCCATCGGGCGCAAGCCCCGCTCATGACCGCGGTGCGTGCTGCTCAGCCAGCTCCCGGTCTCCACGCGAGCTGGTACAGCAGCGTGCGCTGCCTCGAGCTGAAGTTGTCGTCCGAGGCGATGAAGAGGTAGGTCAGACCACCCCGCCGGTCCACAGCCAGCCCCTCGAAGTTGTCCACCTCGAGCCACCCGTCGATCCTCGCCACCTCCTGCGGACGGAGCCGCGCCCCGGCACGAAGCTCGCTCACCGCGACGCGAACGATCCGCGCCGCGACGCCGGTGGCAGGCGTATAGCGGCGCTCGAGAACCAGAATCTGGGCCCCGAGGGCGACCAGGTCGGTCGGGACGAAGCCTTCGCTGGGGACGTAGGCCAGCTCGGCGTAGGGGCCGCCGCCCTCGCCGACCCAGCCCCGCAGGGCGCCGTCGGCGAGCGCCTGGTGCTCGCTGATCAGCAGCAGGCGGCCGTCGTCGAGCGCCCCCAGCGCCTCGATGCCGCCGTTGGCTGGCGCGCTGGCCAGCGCCGCTGGGGCCGCCAGCGCTGCTGCCGGATCGCCGAGGCGCGGCCGATAGCGCCAGAGCCGGTGTTGGT
>JAUVBO010000866.1 GCA_030591195.1 Pseudomonadota bacterium | reverse complement strand
TGGCAGGCGACCTCGATATTCGGCAGGCGCGCGATCTTGCGGGCGACCTCGAGCCGTCGCCGGCCGCCGAGCCCCCGCGGCGGCGGCTCGATGCCGGCGACGACGAACGAGACGGTCACCGGCAGGTCGTGCTTCTCGAGGATCTCGCGCCGGGTGAGGTCGGCGCACATCGACTTGCGGTCGATCTCGCTGATCGACGGCAGGCCATCGCCGTCGATGTGGCTGTAGTAGATCCGCGAGCCGTTGATCGTGGTGAAGTCAGGCCGGGGCGTGTGCTCGACGTCGAAGGCCTGGGCGAAGAAGGCAAACGGGTTGAGGCGCCACTGCATCACGTAGTTCTTGCCCAGCTGGTCCTCGTTGATCGCGTAGCCCGGGGCGACGTATCCACCGCGGGGGGTGACGACCACCATGTCGCTGGTCCGCTCGGCGATGTCGGTTCGGGTCAGCTTGAGGAACGAGGTGCCTCGCGGGTCGGTCAGCGCGTGCTGCTCGAAGGAGGAGAGCAGCACGGGGAGCTTGCGCTAGAACTCGACCATCGCGCTGTCCTTGGAGACGACGCGGATCCGATCCGGATCGTCGGTGTGCTTGCCGCGGTAGGCGAGCCCGAGGGCGGCGTAGACCCGCTCGATCGTGGCCAGCGAGGTCGGCGTGCCCCGCGCGTTCTGCGTCCCACCGAAGCCCTCGAGCGCGACGACCCTGCGCCCCGCCGTGACCTGGCGCAACAGCCACTCGAGGTAGCGCTCGGGGCGCTTGACCCGCTTGCCGCGGAACCAGATCAGCACCCCGCGGTACTCGGCCATCCGGCGCTCCGACAGCAGCGGCGCGTTGACGTCGCGCAGATCGACCACCAGCCCGAGGTGGTTGAGGATCAGCTCGGCCCGCAGGTGGACGTTGTTGTGCTCGGCGTGGGCCAGGCCTTCCTCGACTTCGCCGTCGAGGCTGTTGTAGAGCCCGAGCACGCGCCGCTGGAGCTCGTGGGGCAGGCGGGCCCTTGGGACCGCCGGGTCGAGGGGCCGGATCTGGCTCGTCGCGGCCGCCTTGCGGCGCAGCTCGAGGGCCTCGGCTGCGGCCTGGGCCGCGGCGCGATGGTGCTCGCGGGCGCCCCCCGAGATCATGAAGATGATCGCGTAGAGCAAGCCAGCGAGACCGAGGACCTGAAGCAGCCTGCGCGCCGACATGACCGAGACTCCTGACCGCGTTCGTGGGGCGTGCGATCGCAGTCAACCTGCTGTTCGAACAGCAGTTTTGTCGTGAGCAGATGATGATAGCTGAGTTGTCTGGGGATGGCGAGGGTCGCCGGCCCTTGACCCACGTCGGGGTGAGGCAGACGATGCGCGCCGATGCCGACGAGCACGACACCTTCCGGCGCCTCTCCGCCAGCGCTACGGCTACGGGGGCTGACCAAGCGGTTCGGCGAGCTGTGCGCCGTCGACGGTGTCGATCTGACGGTGGCCGCCGGGGAGCTGTTCGCGCTGCTCGGTCCGAACGGCGCCGGCAAGACGACCTTGATCCACTGCGTCGCGGGCCTGGCCCGGGCCGACGGGGGGGAGCTGTCGGTGTTCGGCCACGACCCCGTGGCTGACTACCGGATCACCCGCCGGCTGGTCGGGCTGGTCCCCCAGGAGATCAACTTCGATCCCTTCTTCACGCCGCTGGAGACGCTGCTGAATCAGATGGGCTTGATGGGGATCCGGCCCGATCGGGCCCGGGCCGAGGAGCTGCTGCGCCTGGTTGCCCTCTGGGATCGGCGCGATGCCTACACGCGCCAGCTCTCGGGGGGGATGAAGCGCCGCCTGCTGGTGGCCAAGGCGCTGATGCACCGTCCGCGGCTGCTGTTCCTCGACGAGCCCACGGCCGGCGTCGACGTCGAGCTGCGCCGCGACCTCTGGCGCGCGGTGCGGACGCTGCGCGAGGAGCAGGGGGTGACGATCATCCTCACCACCCACTACCTCGAGGAGGCCGAGGCCCTCGCCGACCGGATCGGCGTGCTCCACCGGGGCAAGCTGTTGCTGACCGAGAGGCGCGACGAGCTGCTGGCGCGGCGTCGCGAGCGCCGGATCCGGCTCGAGTTTCCGGTCGGCGGCCACGCCGCCGCCGTCCAGCGTGAGCTCGGCGGCGACGCCAGGATCGAGGGCGAGGTCACGCTCGTCGTGCCGTGGAGCACGGCCGGCGAGCTCGAGCGGGTCCTGCGGGCAGCGCGGCGGCGTGCCGAGCCGCTCGAGGTTCGCTTCGAGCAGACGGACCTGGAGCAGATCTTCATCGACCTGATCCACGCGGCCGACGGCCAGCGCCCTGGAGGCGACCGGTGAGCCGCCCGGGTGTCAACTGGATCGGCCTGCGGACGCTGCTCTCGAAGGAGATCCGCCGCTTCCTCAAGGTCTGGCTCCAGACGGTCGTCTCGCCGCTGGTCACCACCAGCCTCTACTTCCTCGTCTTCGGCGTCGCCCTCGGCGCGCGGCTCAAGACGATGCAGGGCGTGCCCTACATCGAGTTCGTCGTGCCGGGCCTGGTGATGCTGTCGATGATCAACGCCGCGTTCCTCAACTGCGCCTCGAGCCTCTTCCAGGCGAAGATCAACGGGACCACCGTCGACTTCCTCGTCGCGCCCCTCGGCCCACTCGAGCTGCTGCTGGCCTACGTCACCGCCTCGGTGGTGCGGGCGTCGATCGTCGGTGCGCTGGTCTACCTCGTCGCCTGGGCCTTCGTCGGCCTGGTGCCGGCCCACCTGCTGTTCACGCTGGTCTTCAGCGTGGCGGTCAGCGCTGGCTTCGCCGCCCTCGGGTTGCTGGTGGCGACGTGGGCGGAGAAGTTCGACCATCTCGCCGTCGTGCCGAACTTCGTCCTCACCCCGCTGACCTTCCTTGGCGGGGTGTTCTACTCGGTGTCGATGCTGCCCGAGCCCTGGCGCACGGTCAGCAGGCTCAACCCGATCCTCTATCTGGTCAACGGCCTGCGCTACGGTCTGCTTGGCATCACCGACGT
>JAUVBO010000162.1 GCA_030591195.1 Pseudomonadota bacterium | reverse complement strand
CGCTTGGTCTGCGGGTCGGGCGGCGGCGCGAGCAGCAAGGTGTCGAGCGGCGGGTCCTCGTCGGGATAGAAGCTGTCGAAGACCACCGCGTCGAAGCCCCGCAGCACCGCCTTGTCGTAAGCCGCGGGCTCGACCCGGCGGTACTCGACGTTGTCGTCGAGCAGCATCGCGCCCTCGATGAAGAGGTTGCCCGCGGAGACCAGCAGGATCTTCTGCTTGCGGCGCTTGGGCAGCAGGGCGTAGGCGTGGTCGTCGAGGGCGAAGGCGTCGAGTCGGGCCGGCTTGGCGCCTCGCTTGCCGGTGCTGCCAGCGGGCACCAGGCGCGCCTCGAGCAGCTCGCCGCTGGCGGCCATCTCGCACCACCGGCGCTTTCGTGCGCGCTCCTCGGGGCCGCAGGTGAAGCGGGCCCGCTCTCCGGGGCGGAGGCTGAGGCGTTGGACCTCGGTCAGGACGCCATCGGCGAGGAGCTGGAGGTCGACCTCGACCGGCTTCTTCGACGGGGCCGCGGGCTTGCCCCCGGGCGGCTTCGCCGCGGTCTTGGTTGGCGAGGGCGTGGCCGCTCGGCGCTTGACCTCTGGGGCGTGGTGGACCACCTCGAGGAAGACCTCGAAGCTGAGCTTGTTGGTCGGATAGCGGCGGGCGCTGAAGGCGACGATGCCGATGTTGTGGCGGGCCTTGCCGACCGGTACGTAGCGAACCTGGACGCCGGTGAGGTCGATCCGGTCGAGGTCCGCCGGTGGCGTCTTCTTCGGTGGCGTCTTCTTTGCCGCGGCGGCGGGCTTGGGCTTGCCGAGCACCACGGTCGAGAGCGCCGCCTCGTCGTATGCGCCGTCACCGATGATGATCAGCATCGGGTTCTTGCGGCCGTGGAGGGCATCGGCGCTGAACTTGAGCGCGCGGGCCAGATCCGCCCGGGTGTCGGTCGCCTCGACAGCGGCCAGCACCTTGAGCAGCACCTTCTCGTCGCCGGTTAGCGACGACAGGGGGGTCACCTGGGCGTCCATCCCCACCACCATCAGCGCGTCGGCACCGCCGAGCCCGCGAACGAGCTGGCGGGCCTCCTTCAACGCCGTGGCGATGCGCGTGCCGGCGGCGCCGTCCTCGGCCTTCATCGAGGCGCTGGTGTCGAGCAGGAGGATGATCTGGCGCCCCTCGAGGATCTGCTCCGAGAGTCGCGGATCGCCGAGCGCGCCGACCAGCAGCAGCAAGAACGCGAGCTGGAGCAGCAGCGAGAGCAGCCGCATGAGGCGCCGGAAGAGGCTCGTCGACTCCTTGTCCTGCAGCACTCGCTCCCAGAGCTTGGCGAACGGGACGTGGACCCGTCGGCGCCGAAGCTTGAGGATGTAGAGCAGGGTCAGCGCGGCGCCGAGGCCGCCGAAGATCGCCGCGAGCTTGGCGAAGCTCAGCCCGAGCAGCGTCATCGGAGGAATCCTCCGCGCCGGAGGATGCGCAGGATCAGCTCGTCGAAGGGGACCGACGTGTCGCCGACGAACAGCGGGACGTGCTTGGCCGTGCAGAACTCGACCAGCTCCTCGCAGTAGCGCTGGTGCTCGCGGGCGTAGGCTTGTAGCAGCCGCGCTGAGACGGTGATCTCGCGGACCTCGCCGGTCTCGCAGTCGATCAGCTGCAGATCGCCCTTGATCTGCGGGTTGGCCTCGCGCCGGTCATAGATCTGGATCGCGAGCGGCTCGAAGCGGTTGTAGCGCAGGACGTTGACTGCGTCCTCGAAGCCGGCCGGGTCGTAGAAGTCGGTCAACAGCACCGCCAGGCCGCGGCGCTTGTTCTGGTGGACAAACGAGCGCAACGACGGGCCGAGACTCGTCTGCCCGCCGGGCTGCAAGGCGCGGAGAAAATCGAAGACCTTGAAGATCCGCCCCTTGCCGCGGGCTGGTGGCAGACGGTCGCGTAGCCCATCGGCGAAGGAGACGATGCTCACCCGATCGAGGTTGGCCAGCCCGATGTAGCACAGCGCGGCGCAGACTTGCATCGCGTAGCGCAGCTTCGGCGGATCACCGAGCTGCATCGAGTCGCTGATGTCGAGCAACAGGTAGATGTGGAGGTCCTCCTCCTCCTCGAATAGCCGCAGCAGCAGCTTGTCCATCCGACCGTAGATGTTCCAGTCGAGGTAGCGGAAGTCATCGCCCGCGGTGTAGTCGCGGTGGTCGGCGAACTCGATGCCCGAGCCGATCTTCCGCGTCCGGCGCTCGGCGCGCGTGGCGCCGGTGAAGATCTTCTTCGCGACGATGTGCAGGTACTCGAGCTTCTTCAGGAACTGCTCGTCGAAGAGGTCCTTGGCCGCGGGTGTCGCGGCCCGCTGGTGCTCGGCGGTCTGGCTCCTGCTTCGCCTCGACAAGATCCCCATCGCTCGGCTCTTCTCGGGCGCTAGGCGCTCGCCTCCTCGGGGAGCGTGGCGAGGATCTCGTCGACTACCTGGTCGGTGCTGATGCCCTCGGCCTCGCCCTCGAAGTTGAGGATGATCCGGTGGCGCAGGGCCGGCTTGCCGACCGAACGAATGTCATCGATCGATGCCGAGAATCGGCCGTCGAGCAGGGCGAGGATCTTGGCGCCGAGCAGCAGCGCCTGGGCTCCGCGGGGGCTCGAGCCGAAGCGGACGTACTGGCGCACGCTGTCAGGGGCGGCGTCTGCCTCGGGGTGGGTCGCCTGCAGCAGTCGGATCGCGTAGTCCTGGACCATCCGCGAGACCGGCACCTGGCGGAGCGTCTCGCGCATCGCGAGGATCCGCTCGGCGCCGAGCACCGGCGTGGCCTCGGGGGTCTCGTTGCGAGTGGTGCGCTCGAGGATCTGGTGCAGCTCGCCACGGTTGGGGAACTCGACCTTGAGCTTGAAGAGGAAGCGGTCGAGCTGAGCCTCGGGCAGCGGGTAGGTGCCCTCCATCTCGAGCGGGTTCTGGGTCGCCAGCACCATGAACGGCGGGTCGAGCTCGTAGGTGGTGCGGGCGATCGTCACCCGTTGCTCCTGCATCGCCTGGAGCATCGCCGACTGGGTCTTGGGCGTGGCGCGGTTGATCTCGTCGGCGAGGACGATGTTGGCGAACACCGGGCCACGCTGGAACTCGAAGTGCTTCTTGCCGCTGGCGTCCTCGACGATCATGTTCGTCCCGAGGATGTCGGCAGGCATCAGGTCCGGGGTGAACTGGATTCGCGAGAACTCGAGATCCACCGACTGGGCGAGGGTTCGCACGAGCATCGTCTTGCCCAGCCCGGGAACGCCCTCGAGCAACGCGTGCCCACCGGTGAGCAGGCACGTAAGCGCGCCGTCGACGATCGTCTCGTGGCCGACGATCACCTTGGCGATCTCGTCCTTGAGCCGCGTGATGTCGCTTCTGAAGTCCGCTGCGATCTGCTCAGCTGGCTCCGCGGTGGCCGCGAGCCCGGCATCTGCAGAAGAACTAGCCATTCGAACACCTCCCGTTGGCCGCCGGAGCCCAGCGCCCCAATGGATCACCAACCGTGGCTCATCGCGGCTTGATCAGGCGGAAGTACCGCTTCACATAGTACTTGTACCCAAGGGGGACGTCCTCTCGCTTGAGCACGTCCTCGATCACCTGCTTGTAGTCGCGATAGACCCTGCGGTAGTGCGAGGTGGCGAAGCCCTTGTCCGAGGCCCCGAGGATCACCTCGCTGCGGGTCGGCCCTTTGCTCTCCTGGCCCCTGACGAAGACGCCCTTGCGTCGGCCGGGGAGCTTGGTCGCCTGGCCCTTGACGCTGGGGTCGCTTCCCTGACCGATGCCGTCGCCGGGCTGCTGCCCCTGGCCGCCGGGCTGCTGCCCCTGACCAGGCATCGGCACCGGGATCATCTTGCCCCCGGGGCCGAGGACGTAGAGCGTCTTGTTGCCCTTGCCGCCCTTCTTGCCGCCCTTCTTGCCGCCGGCGCGCCGGCGGAAGCTCTTCATCTTGGCGAGGCGGATCTTGCCGCCCTTGCCGAGGCGACGCAGCATCTCCTTGAGGTCGCGCAGGTTCATCTGCGCCTTGCTCATCGAGCGCATTTTGTTGATCTGGTTGGCAAACTTGCCGAGCTGCTTGGCCAGCTGCTGCAGCGCCTTGCGCTGCTGCGGCGTGAGCTTGTTGATCAGGTTCTGGGCCGCCCGATTCAGCTGCTGGTTGAGCCGCTGGAGCTGCCGTCGCTGGTTGGCCAGTCGCTGCTGCTGTCTGTTCAGTCGCTGGAGTTGCCGCTGCTTGCGCTGCAGCCGCCGCCGCTGCTGACGGTTGGCCTGTTTCTTCAGCTGTCGCTGCAGCCGCCGGATCTGTCGCTCGAGGCGTTTGATCTGCGCCTGCAGCTTCTTGTTCGGCGGCATCTTCTGCTTGGCGGCCCGCTGTAGCCGCCGCGCCACGCGCCGCTTGTCCCGCTTCTTGAGCTTGTCGATCTCGCTGGCCAGCTTCTCGAGGTCCTTCTTGGCCTGCTTCAGGTTCCCTTGCTTGAGCGCCTTGCCGAGGTCCTTGGTCAGCTTCTCCTTCTGGAGCTCGCCGCCCATCTTCTTGAAGCGCTTGAGCAGGTCGTCGAAGTTACCGTCGAGACCATCCATCAGCTTCTTCTCGAGCTCGGCGAGCTTGGCGAACAGCTCCTTGCGGGTGAGCTTCTTCTTCTCGAGGTCGTCGAAGAGCTTCGTCAGCTCCTCGGCCAGGCGCTGGAGCTCGGGTTGCTGGTCCTGCTGGGCCTGCAGCTCGAGGGTCTTGGCCATCGCGCGCTGGTCGGCGAGCTCGTCCGGATCGACGTCGACTCGCGGGGCGCTGGCGACCACCACGGCGGGCGGAGGATCGGCGGCGGGAAACCGCAGTATCGCGGTCAGGGCGAGGCAGATCGCTACCAGTCCGAAGACCCGCATCTCCCGGGGGACGCGGTACGGGGCCGCCCGCGAGAGGTCGACCCCCGGCAGGTGGGTCAGCGCCTCTTGGACCTGGGCGCGCATCCAGTCGGTGGGCTCGTCGGTCCGACAGAACTCGTGGGCCGTGCTGGTGCGGTCGTGCAGGTCATGACTGTCATCGATCAGCCGGGCGGCGTGCACGGCCGAGATGTGGCGGCCAGCGGCGATCAACCCCGCACCGAGCGGGATCAGGGCCAGGCCCGCGAGCCAGAGGCGGAAGCCCCCGGCGCTCAGGACCTGCGCCTTGAACAGATAGACCAGCAGGCTCGCGCCGAGCAGGAAGATCACCCCGGCGGTGGTCATGGCTTCCAGGGCACGCTGCAGGCGCAGCCTGGCCGCCACTCTGCCAGTTATCTTCGCTAGCTGTCTTTGCGCGTCGCCCATCTCGACCCGGGGAATCATACGTCAGCCAGGACGTCTTCGTGCCTTCGACTCCATAACTGGGCTCATTTTCCCTCAACCGAGGGGCCGGTGCTAGGACCGGGTCCGGCCAGGACAGGGTCCGGCGCGGCGGGGCCGGCTAGTTCGTGTTCTTCTTCTTGCGGCCTGCTCCAGGCTGGGCGGCGCCGGCGTTGGCGATCATCGTCTTCAGCTCGTCCGGGTCGGAGCTGCGACCCACCGCCTCCTCGAGCGTGATCATGCGCCTCAGGTACAGGCTGGTCAGCGACTGGTTCATCGTCTGCATCTGGTGCTTGGCCTGACCCATCTGCATCTGCGAGTAGATCTGGTGGATCTTGTCCTCGCGGATCAGGTTCCGGATCGCCTGGTTCGGGACCATGATCTCGATCCCGAGCACCCGCCCTTGTCCGGTGGCCTTGGGCATCAACTGCTGGGACATCACCGCCTCGAGCACGAAGCTGAGCTGCGCGCGCACCTGGGATTGCTGGTAGGGCGGGAAGACGTCGATGATCCGGTTGATCGTCTGGACGCAGGAGTTGGTGTGCAGCGTGGCGAAGGCGAGGTGGCCGGTCTCGGCCACCACCAGCGCGGCCTCCATCGTCTCGAGGTCGCGCATCTCGCCGATCATCACCACGTCCGGGTCCTGGCGCAGGATGTACTTCAGCGCTCGCTTGAAAGTCTTGGTGTCGGATCCGACCTCTCGCTGGTTGACGATCGATCCCTTGTGAGGGTGGAGGTACTCGATCGGGTCCTCGATGGTGATGATGTGCGAGCGGCGCTCGGCGTTGATCTTGTCGATGATCGACGCCAGGGTGGTCGACTTGCCCGAACCCGTCGGCCCCGTGACCAGGATCAACCCCCGCGGTCGCCGGGAGAGCTCGCCGACCACGTTCGGTACGCCCAGGTCCTGGAACGAGAGGATCTTGAACGGGATCACGCGGAAGGCGCCGGCGACGGCGCCGCGCTGCATGAAGATGTTCGAGCGGAACCGGGCGAGGTTCTTGACGCCGAAGGAGAGGTCGAGCTCGAGGTCCTCCTCGAACTGTACCTTCTGTGCATCGGTGAGGATGCTGTAGCAGAGCTGCTTGGTGTCCACCGGTGTCAGCGGTGGGACCCGCAGGGGAACCAGGTCGCCGTCGATGCGCAGCTGGGGTGGCGAGCCTGTCGTGACGTGGAGGTCCGACGCCCCCTGGTCGATCATCGCCTTGAGCAGTTGGTGTAGGTTCATCCGCTTCTATCCCAGCATCGGTCTGGCCGGCTTGGTCGCCGGCACGGTTGTCAACGCGGCCGCACAATGCGTGCCGACGGCG
>JAUVBO010000367.1 GCA_030591195.1 Pseudomonadota bacterium | reverse complement strand
GCGAAGCAGTTGAAGTCCTTCAAGATCACCCACAACATTGACGAGACCTTGCTCCGGTATCAGCTTGGAGAAGCGGTCTGGCAGCAGCTTCCCTGTTACATGGGATGGGTACAAGCCCATGTCAAGGCCGATGGTACGGTACGCGCTTGCAACATCTGCGAGTTACCGATTGGTAATCTCAACGAGCGCAGCTTTCAGTCGATATGGAATGATGCGGCCGCGCAGAGCGCTCGCCGTCGGATGTTCACACGCGACGGACTCGCGGCCATGGGCGAGCGCTGTGATTGCGGCTATTGTTCTATGGCTCAAAACAACTGGCGGATACACAAGGTGTTCCGGTGGCTGTCACCGCTGAGGAGGATCCGCTAGACACCAGCCTGGACTCTTCCCGGCCCCGCAGGCGGGCGGCTTGCTGTCGCCTCCGAAGCGAACGGTATCGACCAGGATCTCGCCGTAGTCTCCACCCTGGAAGCCGTGGCCACAGCGAGCGCAGGCTGGGATTTCCCCCCAGCTGGTGCGGAACTTCCTCCGCAGGTCTCGATAGGCGGCCCCTCGCCAGATCTCCTTGGCCGAGCCCGAGGCAAAGTCCCCCAGCAGTGACTCCCCGCAGCTGTCAAAGGTGCAGCTGTTGATCCTGCCGTCCCAGCGCAGGGTCGTCTTGTGGAACATCGCCTTGCAGCTGTTCTCCGTGCGCCGAACCGGGACGCCGTCGGCACCATAGGCAAAGCGACGGAGCTCGGGATCGGCCGGGATCGCCGAGTCTGTAGCGGTCGTGGTCGGGTTGAGCTTCTTCAGGTTCAGCATCTCGATGCCGAGCTCCTGCGCGAGCTCGCGCGTCTGGTCGACCTCGTGCTCGTTGTCACTGGTGATGATCAGCGTCAGGCAGAGGAAGGGCAGCGGAGTGTTGAGTTTGCGCCTCCAGGCAACGATGTTGCGCAGACCCCGCAGGGGCATCTCAAAGCTTGCCGCGCGAGACTTGAGGTAGCTCTCCGGGCTGATGCCGCTGGTAGAGACGATCAAGGCGTCGAGCCCCGACTCGACGAGTTGGCGGGCGTGATCATCCTTGGTGAACAGGTGACCGTTGGTGCTGGAGATCGTTCGGAGCCCGCGGCTGCGAGCGTACCGGATCATGTGGTAAATGCCCGGGGCGAGGAACGGCTCGCCCCATCCCCAGAGGACGGCCAGCAGTGCAGTCGGGCCCAGCTCGTCGATGAAGCGCTCGGCGAGGCGCGGGTCGAGATGTCCAACCGGCTCGTCCGAGCGGTGGCTCACCGGACAGTAGTTGCAGGCCAGGTTGCAGAGCGTCGATGGCTCGATCTGGAGATACGTCGGCAGCCCCCAGGGCTCGACACGCTTCGCGGCAATCGAGGCCTCGACGGCGATCCAGTTGAGTATCCGCCGGGAGGAGGCGTTGCGTAGGCTGATCGGGATCCGCTCATACTCGAAGCGGATCTCGCGGGTCGTCAGCGCACGGAGCGCGGCGACCACCTTGTCTCTGATGTTGCCCATCCTCAGCGTTGCTCCCCTGCGCCGAGCTAGCTCGGCGCCCGGCTCGAGTCGGCGGGCGCGTTCCAGAAGGCGGACAGCTCGCCCTCGACCATGAACCGGTGGCGGTGCCACTCGATGCCGGTGACCCACTCCATCGCCCGACCGCTACCGGCGAGGCTGCCCCACGCCTGGCCGAGTCCGTCGCAGATCAGTAGCGCCGCGCTGACGGGCATCAAGCGCGGGAGCATCCCCGCCCGTTGGATCCGAATCGCCGAGCGCATCACCCGGGCCAGGCGCACCAGCGGGATCAGGGGCGAGGCCATCCCATAGAGCAGTCGTCGTGGCAGGGACCACGAGGCCGTTCGGTTGGCCGCGAACAGACGTCCGGTCTGGAACCGGAGCGGTATCGACGGCAAGAAGCGAGAGTGGTTCTGGTGGTAGATGACCGCATCCGGAGCGACCGCGAAACGATGCCCGCGTCTCTTCAGCTCCCAGTGCATCGCGACCGAGGTCTCGAGCTTCCGCGGCAGCTGCTCGCCGTACTCTAGCAGCACCTCGCGGCGATAGCTCGCCATGTGGCCTCCGATGTGCCTCGGCTCTGCCGAAGGCAGGGGCTCAACCCAATCGCCGTATTGCAGGAGGAAATTGCACCAACTGGTCGCGGTCTTCGGGTTGTCGTTGGCGAAGGCGAAGCCCACCCCGGACCACGGGCCCTGATAGCACTCGAGCAACGCCGCAGCCCAACCCGGCACCGGGAAGGCGTGATCCTGCATGAAGGCCACGATCGGCGCCGTCGCGGCGCGCGCGCCGGCGGCCCGCACAGACGCCGACTTGGCGAGAGAGCCAAGAACGAGCTTCTGGTGCGAGGCGAAGCCTGCGACGTCCGCTGCGTCGACCTCGAGAGACTCGGGCGTTGGACCCAGCAGGATCAGCTCGACCTGGTGCTGAACCGTCTGAGCCTTGAGCGCCCGCACCGTCCGGCGAATCGTCTCGTAGCAATCCGGCGTCCACAGGATCGCCGCAACCGCCGGATGCTCGGGACCAGCCTGCTGTTCGCTGCTCTTCGCCACTCTACGGTCTCGGCCGACGGCCCCTCCTCGTCGCTCGACCATACCAGTGGCAGCGCTCGAGGCAAGACACCTGAGCTGGCGGCGCCCGCGAAGCGTGGAGGCGGCGGCCCTGATGGTGCGACCGCCAGGCAGCGCTCTTTCCGACCGGGTGATGCCGGTCACGGGGAGCGTGGGGTGCAGGCTCAGGGTGGTTGGTCAAGAGTGGGGTCGGCGAGTAGGATGGCTGCGAGCAGGTATCATCAAGAAGGGAGTGCCCCATGCACAAAGGATCCTGCCTTTGCGGGGCTGTGAGCTTCGAGGTCACCGGCACCCTGCCCCCGCCCGATGCGTGCCATTGCACCCAGTGCCGCAAGCAGTCGGGTCATTTCTTCGCGTCCACGGACGTTCCCCGCGCCGCCTTGACGATCCAGGGCGCTGACAATGTCACCTGGTTCCGCTCCTCAGCGAAGGTGCAACGAGGTTTCTGTTCTACCTGCGGCTCCTCACTCTTTTTCGACCCGATCGACCAAGTCAAAAATGACTGGATCGGCGTCGCCATGGGCGCATTCGATCAGCCCACCGGAGCTAGACTCGCAGTGCATATCTTCGTAGCGGACAAGGGCGATTACTACGACATCGGCGACGGCTTGCCGCAGCACCAGCATTAGGACACTCAATGAAGATCGAAGCCGAGAGGAAGGAACCGCGGCGAGCCCCGTCGGTCGAGCTGACCAGGGCGCCGAGATCGCGAAGCGCGGATGGTCTCCTTCATCGCGGCCAACCCCTGAGCCGATCCCGGCACCCCTGAGCGGTGATTTCACGAATATCCAACGACCGACCGCAACCAGCTCGAGCAGCTCAGAAGGTCGGCGAGGCCGGGAAGGCGCCGAGCTCGGGGAGCAGGACCTGCGGCTCCCGCGTGTAGGTGGCGTAGCTGTCGCCCGAGACGTTGATCCCGGTGCCCTGACACTGGTCGGCCGATACCTCGCTGCAGGTCGAGATCTGCACGCAGAGCGCATCGTCGCCCTGCATCCCGAGCATGCTCTCGAACAGGCCGTCAGCGGTCAGCTTGCTGGAGAAATAGTCCTGGCCCGGCCGGTAGCGGCCGACCTATCGCCAGCTGCTGGTGCTGGTGCTGGTCATCATCTGGTTGCTCATCTTGAGCGTCCTGACCGCGGTCGCGGCCGCGCCGACCTGCTCCTGCACCGTGTGGCCGAGGGCGACGAACTCTCCCACAGCCTCGGTCGGGTCGTTGGGGCGAATGCCGAGGTGGACCTCGGTGCGCAGCCGGTCAGCAGCCGTGTGGTCGTAGCGCACCGCGACGCCGGTGCCCTGCTCGCCGCCCGGCAGGACCGAGGCCTTGGTCAGCTTCAGGTGGCCCGCGCCCGCCCCGCCAGCGGCGGGCAAGACGTCGATGCGGCCGGCGAGGAATCGCTCCCCGTCGAGCCAGACCCGCAGGCAGACCGGCGCCGCAGCGGTGTGGCCCGAGCACCCCTCGCGCCGGCCGTCGCCATCGAGATCGAAGTCGGCAAAGTCGATCTTGATCGGCAGCGGTCGTGTGCTCGCTTCGCCGAAGGTCAGCGTCGCGCTGTGTGTCTTGGTCGAGACGTCGGCGGCAATCGTCAGGCTCTGCAGTGGGTCGACCATCGCCGCGAGGAGGGCGTTGACCTCCGCGGCCTGGTCGGCGTGCAGGTTGGTCTTCTCGGCCAGCCTCGGGTCTCCGCTGACGCGGGCGCCACTGAAGTCGATGCCCAACCCGGCGGGCAGCCGCAGCAGTGCGCCCCCGGGTGCACCCCGGTAGGGGCCCGCCGGCGAGGGGTAGTCGATGTCGTCGGTCACGCCGCAGCCCGTGGAGGCCGCCGCCAGCAGCAGCGCGCTGGTGGTGAACAGACGCGCCGTGGCGCTGCGTCGGCTGTGGAAAATGTTCATCGACAGACCTCCGCTGGCACTTCAAGCAAGATCCCGGCCAAGATCTGGAGGTCGGCGAGCCCAAAGGATCCCGTGATTACCGGCACAGGTGCCTCTGGCCGACCAGCGCGGCGGCGTGTACAGGAGCGGGGTGGCAACTCTGGTGGCCGGTGCGATGTCCAAGGGCCCAGCCCGCGCTCGTGCTGCAGCTCCCGGCTACGAGACGAAGAGCTTCTGCGACGCGAAGCGCGGGTCGTAGGTGGCGTTGACTCCCAACCGGCGCAGCGCTCGCTCGTCTCCCGGGGAAGGCAGGTGGGTCAGGTGGACCTCGGCGCCGCGGAGCTTGGTCAACTGCTCCATCGCCGCGCGTGCGGTGGGGTTGGTCGTCGCGCTGATGCTCAGCGCGATCAACGTCTCCGAGAGGTTGAGGCTGATCGAGTCCCGCCCGAGGATGTCCTTGCGCAGCCCGCCGATGGACTCCACGACGTTGTCGCTGAGCAGCTCGAGATGC
>JAUVBO010000342.1 GCA_030591195.1 Pseudomonadota bacterium | reverse complement strand
GCCGCTTGCCGCCGGTGCGCAGGTCCACCTCGAGCAGGCGCGTTCGCTTGGCCAGCGCCGCGGGCGCACCGACGACCCCGGCCAGCGTGACGGCGACCGCGATCCACCCCAGCCCGAGCTGTGTTCGTGAGCGCATCCTCATCGTGATACGAGCAGGATAGCGCGAATATTCGCCGATCGGGACACCGCTCTTGACCCGAGCGGCTACCGAGCCGCTACCGAGCGACGTCATGGACGAGGATCGTGCCCTCGTCGCCGACCACCCAGACCGTCGCTCCGAGGCTCCAGACGCCAAACAGATCGTGGGGGCCGCTGCCGTAGAAATACGAGCCCCGGAGCCAGCCCGAGCCATCGTAGCGCAGGATCACGCCGTCGCTGCCCACCGCCCAGACGTCGGCCGCGGCGCTGCCGTGCAGGTGCACCAGGTGTGCCCGCACCGGCGGCTCCTCGGAGCGCCAGCCATCTCCGTGCCGACGCAGCAACGTCCCCGACAGGCCGGCGATCCAGATCGGTGCATCGTCCAATCCCCAGATGGCGGTCAGGTGCTCATCGGTGGGCGAGGCCTGCGGTCGCCAGCTGCCCACGCCACGGCGGAGGATCGTACCTCGCTCGCCGACGGCCCAGACGTCGCCGCCGCTGCCGCCCCAGATCCCGGCGAGGTGCTTCGTCGTCGGCGCGGGAGCGACCACCCGCACCTCTCCGGCCGACAGCCGCAGGATCGTTCCCGCGGCCCCCACCGCCCACAGAGCCTGCTCGTCGCCCCACAGCCCATAGAACGACGCGTCGACCCCTGTGGGGACCTCGCTCCAGCCCTCGCCGTCGAAGCGTAGCAGCACGCCGCCGCCGCCTGCCGCCCAGACCTCGGTGGCAGAGCGCCCCCAGACCGCGTGCAGGTCCTCGTGGGTCCCCGACGGCACCGTGCGCCAGCCGCCCGGACCACCGCGCAGCACCCGACCCGTGGAGCCGACGACCCAGACGTCGTCCGCTGAGGCGCCCCAGACCGCGGAGAGGAAGCCACCGAGGCCGATCGCTGCGGGAGAGAACGGCAGGTAGACCGCGTCGAGCAGGCCGGCCTGGTAGGTCTGGAAGCAGGCCGACTCGACCGGACACTCGTGCAGGTAACGATCCTCGCCGCGGCAGGCGCTCTCTGCCTCGTAGAGCTCGGTCCCCTCGCAGGAGCCGCAGCAGCTCGCCGGGCCGTCCCCGACGTAGAAGTCGATGACGCAGGCCGAGCGCTTGGGGCAGAGGTGAATCGGGGTCTCGCCCGCGGGGCACTCGCAGGTCGAGCTGCGAGTGATCGGACCATCGCAGCTCGCGCAGCAGCTGATCGGCCCCCGACAGCGCCCCCAGCGTTCGCAGCCGGCCAGGGCGCAGAGCAAGGCCAGCGAGAGCAAGAGCGGCCTGAAGATCGGAGCGGTCTTTGTCATGCAACCCGGCGCCAGGCGTCCTATGGTAGCAGGGATCTCGACGGAGGCGCCAAATGAGCCAGCTAGATTCCCGCCCGATCTCCTCGATGCCCGACGCGGTGCGCTCGAGGATCAGCCTGGTCTTCACCGACCTCGACGACACCCTCACCAGCGACGGACAGCTCCAGCGCGAGGCATTCGACGCGATCTGGCGGGCCCAGGCCGCGGGGATCGGGGTCGTCGTCGTCACCGGGCGTCCGGCGGGCTGGTGCGATCACCTCGCCCGGATGTGGCCGGTGGCGGCGGTTGTCGGCGAGAACGGCGCCCTCGCCTTCGCCCTCGACCAGGGCGGTCGCATCCGCCGGATCTATGCCGAGCGCCCGGCGGACGCCCGCCAGCGGCTCGACGCCATCGCCGACGAGGTCCTGGTCGAGGTCCCCGGCTGCAAGGTCGCCACCGACCAGGCCTACCGCGAGTTCGATCTGGCGATCGACTTCTGCGAGGAGGTCGACCCGCCCCTCGACGAGGCGGCCATCGATCGCATCGTCGAGGTCTTCGCCGCCCACGGCGCCACGGCCAAGGTCAGCTCGATCCACGTCAATGGCTGGTTCGGCAGCTACGACAAGCTGAGCATGTGCCACCGCTGTTGCGCCGAGCTGCTCGGCCGGCCGCTGGACGTGGACCGGGCCACCTTCGTCGGCGACTCGCCCAACGACGTGCCGATGTTCCGCGCCTTCCCTCATGCGGTGGGCGTGGCCAACGTGCGGCAGCTTGCCCACCGGATGGACGCGCTGCCGGCCTACATCACGGAGGCACCGGGCGGCGTGGGGTTCGCGGAGGTGGTCAACCGGCTCCTCGGCTGAGGCCTGGCCGATCCGAACACCGCCCCTGAGAGCATCATTGGCCGTGTTCGGAGTTGCTCAACGCAAAGTCTGCGCCATCGGAGGCGAAGCTTGCTTCGCCATTGGACGCTTTTCTCTTTGTTGTTCAGGATACACATCCTTGGCATGTTGATTGCTGTGATGTTGATTACTGCACCCTGCAATCAACGTACGGAGCAAAGACCGTACGGAGCAAAGACAGCCGAGGACCAGGAGAGACCATGAGCCACCGAGCAGACTTCAACAGGCCAGCCGACCTCGAACTGCCCCAGATTCGATTCTGTCTGTTCTGCAACCACGGCCTCGTGATCGAGCCCAATCAAGACGGCGCCTGTTGTCCCGGATGCGGCATGGACCTCCGCGACGCGACGTTCATGCTCAGCGGCGAGATGCTCGGCGAGTTCGACTCCGGCGAGGACACGGTGTGCGAGCCCCTCTCGCCGGAGATGCTCGTCGATCCGGAGCTGCTGATCGAGCTGGAGGAGACCATCACCGGCCCGGACGAATACTGGGCCTAAGGCCCACTTCGGCCCTCCAGAGGCAAAAAGACCAACGATTGTCCCGCCTCAAAATTCTGTCGTACCGCTGGCTACTCGACCCGGCGAGTGACACAGATTCTGGCCCACCGCCATCGTGAGTCCCTCGTAACTATTTAAGATCACTTTCTCTAAGTAATGCCCCCGCATGGCGTGTCGTTTGCAGTAGAGTGCATGTAGAGTAGGGGTCGTTCCGGCTGAACAGCCCAGGGAGCCAACGAGATGACCGAAAAAGAGATCCGAGCGGTGATCCAGGCCGTGTGCGCCGACCTCGACCAGCGGGTGCGGCAGGTGGTGACCAAGAGCGTCCGCAAGGTCGTGCTGCCGGCAGCCCTCGGCGCCGGCCTCGCCCTGTCGACCGGCGCCTGCAACGACGACGATCGCTCGGTGCCCACCGGCGATGCCCAGGGCCAGGTGGACGGCCAGGCGGTGGACGCAGGGCCCCTGCCACCGTACATGGCCGCCGACGCCGCGGTCTACGCGGCCCCGTTCCCCGACGGCGGGCCGGTGCCGCCCTACATGGCCCCCGACATCGGGCCCCAGCCCGACTACATGGCGCCCGAGCCGGACGGCGGCGCGGTGGCGCTCTACTCGGCCCCACCTGCCGACCTCGGCCTCGATAGCGGCGCCCAGATGGACTACATGGCGCCCGACCCCGACGCCGCGCCGCTCCCGCCCTACATGGCGCCGGATCCTGACGCCTCGACCTGACCCTCTGAGCCGGTAGACTGTCACATGATCGATCTGCTGCAGCGCTTCGGCTATCGCCCTCGTTTCTGCGTCTGGGAGCTGACCCTCGCCTGCAACCTCCGCTGCAAGCACTGCGGCTCCCACGCTGGCACCTGTCGTGAAAACGAGCTGACCCTCGACGAGTGCCTGCGGGTCGCCGGCGAGCTCGCCGCGGCGGGCTGCGAGAAGGTGACCCTCGGCGGCGGTGAGCCAACCCTCAACCCAGACTGGCACGTCATCGGCAAGCGGCTGACCGACCTCGGCGTGCGGGTCAACATCATCTCCAACGGCTGGCGCTGGGGCGCCGAGCAGCTCGAGCAGGCCACGGCCGCGGGGCTGATGAACGTCGCCTTCAGCCTCGACGGCTTCGAGGAGGCCCACGACACGATCCGCCGCGAGAGCTCCTTTCGCCGGGTGGTCGACGCGATCGATCTCTGCGTCGCTGGGGGGATGCCCGTGAGCGTGATCACCACCGTGATGACGCCGAACAAGGACCAGCTGCCCGAGTTCCGCGACTTCCTCGCCGACCACGGGGTAGCCTCCTGGCAGGTGCAGGTGGGCACACCCTCGGGCGAGATGCGCGAGCACTGGGAGATGGTGATCGAGCCCGAGGACCTGCTCTGGCTGGTGCCGCTGGTGGCCGAGCTGCGCAGCGACGAGGTGGCCCGCCCGATCATCTGCCCCGCCGACAACCTCGGCTACTTCGGCCGCTACGAGAAGGCCCTGCGCGACCGCGGCGCGAAGATCTCCTTCTGGATCGGCTGTCGCGCCGGCTGCCAGGTGATCGGCATCGAGAGCGACGGCAACGTCAAGGGCTGTCTGTCGATGCCCTCGGCCCGCCATGGCAAGGACCTCTTCTCCGAAGGCAACCTGCGCGACCGCTCGCTGTCGGAGATCTGGCAACGAGAGGGCGGCTACGCCTACAACCGCGGCTTCACCGAGGACCAGCTAGCGGGCTTCTGCGCCACCTGCCGCTACCGCGACATCTGCCGCGGAGGCTGCGCCTGGACCGCCTACAGCCACACCGACAACCGCTTCGACAACCCCTACTGCTTCTACCGCCAGGCGGTGCTGCACAAGCGCTTCGATCTGCTCGGCGAGGACGAGCCGAACGCCGAGGAGCTGGCCATCGCCGACCGCCAGGACGGCGGCGAGGCCGAGGTCGATCCCGACGGTGGCGACCTGCCACCGCCAACCATCGCCGGCTGAACCGAAAAATGGCCCACCCGTGGGGTCTCTGTTACCCATGAAGAGGACCGAGATCCTCACCGCAGGGGGCAGAGAATGCTAGACGAGTACCTACCCAAGGAGCGACGCCGGCACGATCGGGCCGCGCTGGGCCAGATGGTGCGCTTCGAGACCCACTGGGGAGTGATGACCGCGACGGTGCCGGAGCTCTCGGAGACCGGCCTGCGGCTCGACACGCCCTGGCTACCGCCGCTCGACACGGAGGTCGCGGTGGATCTGCGGCTGGCGGACCGCGAGGGCAAGGTCCAGCAGTGCCTGATCCACGGCCGGGTGGTGCGCCAGCTCAACGAGGAGGAGGTCGGCGTGACCTTCACTGAGCTGTTGCCACGACACATGCTGCAGCTGCGTGACTACGTGCATCGATCG
>JAUVBO010000051.1 GCA_030591195.1 Pseudomonadota bacterium | reverse complement strand
TGATCGACCAGCAGAGCGGGGCGATCTGGTAGCATCGAGCATAGAGGGGTAGGCATGTCGTCCAGAGCCACAACTTGCGCCCGGCTTCGTCTGCTCTGCACGTTGCTCTACCTGCTGCCGAGCGTGGCGTCGGCGCAGGCCGAGCCGAAGAGCGCCCACCACCACCTCGTCTCGAGCCACACCAAGATTATCGAGGCCTCGGTGGAGCTGAAGGTCGACCAGTTCCCCCAGACCGGACTGGTCTTCTTCGCGATCCAGGGCAACTACACCGGCGGCGGCTCGGCCCACGGCGGGATCATGCGCTCGGGCGACGAGCTCAAGGCCAACTGGGGCGGCCTCGCCGGCGAGGGCTCCAAGGCCGGGACCACCGAGGAGCTGAAGGCCTACATGGAGCTGGTGCAAAACCAGCCGGAGCGAAGCATCCCCTTCACCTGGGACACCGGCCGCTGGTACCGGCTGACGATCTCGCGCGGCCCGGAGGAGACCTTGCCGGCCGGCGACTACTCGGCCCTCGACGAGCCGCCGACCCACATCGACCACCCGCGGACCATGCGACGCTGGGACTTCACCGTCACCGACGTCGCCAGCGACGAGGTCGTCTTTTCCCACAAGCTGCACACCAAGGGCGAGACGATGAGCGACTGGGGCTACTGGACCGAGACCGGCTACGGCGTGAGCTGCACCGACGAGCTGGTGGCCCACTTCCGCCGACCCCGGTATCGCGAGGAGGGCAACGAGGCGGGGCCGCACCAGTACCCCCAGCTGATCTCGCGCAGCGTCTACCAGTCCGAGTGCGACTGGCAGACGACGACCCACATCGCGACCGAGAGCCACGCCGAGCTCGGCACGGTGCAGTACTATGGCTCCGCCCGACCGAACTGGGCGCGACACGGCACGACGCTCTACGCCCACGGCGTGCCGCTCTGTGCGCAGGGACAGCAGGAAGGCTGTGGCGACGAGGGACCGCCGACGGTGCGGATCCTCTCGCCGGCCAGCGGGGCCACGGTGGACAGCACCTTCGAGGTCGAGGTCGAGGTCGAGGACGATCTGATGATCCACGCCGTCGAGCTGATGGTCTCGGACAAGACGCTGGCCGTTGCCAAGGCTCCGCCCTACACGCTCGAGGCCGGCCCCTTCGGCGGCGGTGGCCCGCTGTCGCTAGTGGTCCGGGCGACCGATGTCTCTGGCGCCCGGGGCTCGGCCCGGCTCGACGTGGTGATCAAGGCCCAACCGGCACCTCCCAGGGACAGCTCCACCGGGAGTGCGAGCGACGGCGGCACCTCCAGCGGGAACGACGGGGGCGACGGCTGCGCCGTCGCGGGCGTGCCCCCCCTGCCCTACCTCGGCGCTGCGTTCTTGCTGCTGCTCGCGATCACCGTACGCCGGAGACGCCACGGCTGAAGGATCACGCCTTTTCCGCCTGCAGATGGAGGTTGGCTTTGCCCGCGAGCGGCCGGAGCCCCGCCACCAGCCCGACCGAGCTCACCGGGTGAGCTGCCACCTCGTCAGTTTGGCCGGGATCCTCGCCCGAACTCGCCCGGTGAGCTGCCACACAGAGTCAGGAATGCGTCCGGTCTGTACCAGGCGCCGCTCCACGACAACGAGTCTCCCCCGGCTCGACTACCCCGCCGGATCCGTCAGGTCGGTCAGACCTGTCAGCCCCTCCGCCTCCTGCCGGGCGAATTCGATCGACTCGATCCGGTTCATGCGTTCGAACCACGTCCGGTCCCCCGAGCGGTCCTCGTGCCACCGCCGGCGCGCCTCCTGGGCCTGCGCCACCAGACGGGCGACCTCGTCGTGCACGACGAGGCGCTTGAAGAAAGCCCGGGTCATGCGACTCCTCGCCCCGAGGTAGAGGTCCAGGTCTCGCAGGAACCCGACGCCGGCGTTGTGGTCCCGAACATCGTCGGACGTCTTCGGCGGCCCGCCCTTCCGCGCTCCGGTGAGCATCCGGGCCGAACGGGGGAATCTGATCGTCGCATGGAGAAAGTGGACGAGGGCCTCGCGGCGCTGACCCAACTCGAAAAGGGCGAAGGCCAGGCAGAAGTTCTCTTGCGGATAGATCCGGTGGACGACCGTCGCCGCCTCTGCCGCTGCCTCCCAGCGGCCACTGTTGAGCAGCGGGGGGATGCGCTCGGTCGCCGCCGTTATCTCCTGGCCGCACTCCCGCTCCAGTCGATCGCACAGGCGCAGCGCCTCGTCGGCCTGGCCGAGGCGATTGCGGGCCTGGGCCTGCCAGATGATCGCCCGGATGTAGGGCCGGGTGTCGTGATCGCTCCAGTATCTCTCCCGGCGAATGCGCTTGGGGAAGAGCGTGCGGCCGACCTGCTCTGCCATCTCGAAGTGCACGACGGCCTCCTCTAGGTCACCCCGCTCGATGTCGACGAGGCCGAGGTAGTTGTGCCCCCGGGCGAAATTGGGCCAACACTCGACGAGCATTCCAGCCAGCGCCTCGACCTCGTCGTGGAGCCCCTTGGCGAAGAGTTCGCCGAGCTTCTCCCACTCGTCCGGCGGCACCTCCCGGCGGCGGGCCAGCGTCCTCCAGTAGAAAGGGGTGTCCTTGTTCCACTGGTTATCCTCCTGGTCGGAGAGCTCGAGCCGCCAGTGGATGATGTCTCGCAGGTACTCCAGCTCGTGGCGTTGGGACTGGATCAGACGAGCGGACGAGATCAGCGACTGCGGGTCGGCCAGCAACAGCTCCTTGGCGAAGCCGCAGAGCGCCTGCCGGAACCGTCCCTCGAGCCGCTCCTGCTGGTAGGGATAGATGTCAGGGAGCCTGTCGAGGTGCTCCCGGATCCCGCCCTCGATCTTCTTCCAATCGAACTTGATGCGCGGATGCTCCTGCTCGAGCAGCATCTGGAAGACCTGACGCTCGTCGCCCAGGGCGGCCCGGCCCTCGGCCTTCGAGTACAGCGTGAACAGCGTCTGCTGATCGACCTTCTTCGTCTCGGGATCCCGCTGTCCATGAACGACGGCGACCTGGTTGCCCTTCATCCTGACGTAGGCCACGGCTTCCTCCTCCAAGGTGGGTACCTGGAGGTAGCACGGGGCCAGCCGTTGTGCAAGGTTGACAACCCTGCACAACGACAACTGGAACGGTCATCGCCGGCGCTCCGACCTGGACACGGGCAGCAGCAGGTATTACCATAAGTAATACTTACGGTGGAGGCTCCCGAGATGTCAGCGCCGACAGCAACGACCATCACGACCAAGGGACAGGTCACGATCCCGAAAGCCATCCGGGACGCCCTGGGCGTTGGTCCGGGAGATCGGGTCCTGTTCTATCGATCCGACGACGGGCGGGTCGTCGTCGAGCCGGAGACCGTGGACCTGCGCACCCTCAAGGGGATCGTCAAGCCCAGGCGACGGGGCGTCACGGCCGAGGAGATGAACGAGGCCATCGCCAGGTCGGTGGCCGAGCGCTACCGCCGAACATGATCGCCCTCGATACCAACGTCCTCGTCCGCTACCTCGTCGAGGACGACGAGGCCCAGACCGCCCAGGCGGCCGCCCTGATCGAAGGCGCCCAGGCGGACGGCGACCCGCTCTTCGTCTCCCACGTCGTCTTGTGCGAGGTCGTTTGGGTTCTCGCCTCCGTCTACGAGCAGACCCGCAAGCAGATCTTCGTGGTGATGGAGGGGCTGAGCCGGGCCAGCCACCTCGTCCTGGACGACGCCGAGTGCGTCCGCAGGGCCCTGGCATCCTACGGCCGCGGCCGCGGCGACTTCGCCGACTACATCATCCGGGAGCGGGCACATGCCGCCGGATGCAAGCAGGTCGCCACCTTCGACAAGAAGCTCCTCAAGGAGGACGGCTTCATCTTGCCCGTGAAGCGGAGCCAGGAGCTCTCGGACTGAGCTCATCAGGTGAGGGGATCAGCCGAAATAGGCCGGAGCGTTGCCCGGCTTCCACTTGATGTTGCAGCCGATGCTCGGCTTCTGCTCCGCCGACACCTCGCCCCCGCCGAGCAACGCATCGAGCGCCGCCCGTAGATCCTGGCCGGTCACCGCGATGCCGTTGCCCGGCCGGCTGTCGTCGAGCTGCCCGCGATAGACCAGGCGCTGTTCGCCATCGAAGAGGTAGAAGTCAGGCGTGCAGGCGGCGCCGTAGGCCTTGGCCACCTCCTGCGACTCGTCGAACAGGTAGGGGAAGCTGTAGCCAGCGGAAGCCACCTCGTCCTTCATCCGCGCGGGGCTGTCGTCCGGGTGCCTCTCGACGTCGTTGGCGTTGATCGCCACCACGGCGACCCCCCGGCGCCGGTAGTCACGCCCGAGCCGCGCGAGCTCCTCGCGCAGGTGGATCACGAACGGGCAGTGGTTGCAGATGAACATCACCAGCAGCGCCGGCGCGCTGGCTTGGTCCTCGCGTGAGACCAGCTGTCCGTTGGTGTCGGGCAGCCGGAACGGGGGCGCCACGGTCCCCAGGGCCATCATCGTCGACGCGGTCGCTGACATGTCGCTCCTCCAAGGGCTCTTGCCCGCTGCCGGCATCATGTGACAGCCGAGCCCGTTATGGCTAAATTTACCGGCAATACGCGTCGAGTGACGCGCGAGTTACCTGTCGTCCACACCGCTGCAGCAAGGCTGCGATGAAGCCGATCCTCTGGTCCTTCGACGCTCCCCTGATCGGTCGCGTCACGCTGCCGGCCTACTTCACCATGCTCGCGGTGGGGTTCGGCTGCGCCCTGCTGCTGACCTGGCGAGAGGCGCGCAAGCAGGACCTCGACGCCGACCGGGTGCTGGACCTCAACCTGCTCGCGGTGGTCTGGGGCATCATCGGCGCGCGGCTGCTGCACCTGGTGGCCGACGGCCAGTTGCTCGAGTACGTCAACAGCTGCATCGCCCCGGAGACGATGCGAGTGCTGGAGCAAATCGGCTGCACCGACCACGCCCAGTGCGCTCCGCACTTTCGCTGCAACGTCACGGCTGGCCACTGCCACCCTCCGCGCGACTGCCTGCTCGCGCTCAAGTTCTGGCGCGGCGGGCTCTCGTACTACGGCGGCTTCCTCTTTGCCGCCGGCGCCAGCCTCTACTACACCCGCAAACACTTCGGCGACCGGTTCTGGCGCATCTACGATCTGGCCGGCTATGGAGTCCCGCTGGGCCTCTTCTGGGGTCGGTTCGGCTGCTTCCTCAACGGCTGCTGCTACGGCAGGCCGACCGCCACGGGACCGTCGATCCAGTTCCCGCGCCGGGGGGCGGTCTGGCGCGACCACCGCCGGGTTCCCCTGCTCGACGTCGCCAGCGCGGCGCCCCTTCCGGTGCATCCCACCCAGCTCTACTCGTCGCTGCTGAACCTGCTGATCTTCGGGACCTGCTACTTCTACATCCGGCCGCGCAAGCGCTTCGACGGCCAGGTGTTCTGGTGGTTCGTGATCCTCTACGCCGTCGCCCGCTCGGCCATCGAGGCCCTGCGTGACGACGACCGCGGGCGCTGGCTCGGCCTGCTCTCGACGTCTCAGGCGCTGTCGATTCCGCTGGTGGCGCTGGCGGTCTGGATGCTACGGCGTCTGGCGGCCCGGGCGAATGCCGCCGCGGCCTCTGACGGACGCCTGGCCAAGGAAGATCGCTGATGCGACCGATCCTGTTTCACATCGGCGACGCGCCGATCAGCAGCTACGGCATCGCCATCGCCATCGCGTTCCTCGTCGCGGTGATCCTCGGGGTGCGGTCGGCCCGACGCCAGGCGATCAGCGTCACGCGGGTCCTCGACCTCGCCTTCTGGATCATCGTCACCTCGCTGCTCGGCTCGCGGCTGCTGTTCGTGCTGACCCACGCGCCCCAGTACTACCGGATCTGCGCCGTCGGAGCTGGGGACGGGGCGCGCGGCGTCGGCCAGCTGCTGATCGACTGCTCGCGGCCGCTGCACGTCTGGGAGGGCGGGCTGGTCTACTACGGCGGCCTGCTGGCCGCGACGATCTTCTCCTGGCTCTACACCCGCCGGCACCAGATGGATTTCTTCCGCGTCGCCGACCTGGCGGTGCCGCTGATCGCCCTCGGGCACTTCATCGGCCGCGTCGGCTGCTTTACCGCTGGCTGCTGCTATGGCGCGCCCACCTCCGGTGGGCACTTCGGCGTTCGCTTCGGTCGGCAGAGCTTCGCCCTGCAGGACATGCGGCAGCTCGGGCTGCTGGGCCTCGGCGCCGATCGCACGCCGGCGCTGCACCCGACCCAGCTCTACGAAGCGGCGGTGGAGTTGGTCCTGTTCGTCGGGCTGACCGCGCTCAACGCGCACCGGGCCTACTTCGGCCAGACCTTCGTGACCTACATGGCGGTCTACCCGGTGGCCCGCGCGGTGATCGAGCTCTACCGCGCCGATCCGGCGCGTCGTTTCCTCGTCGCCCTGGGCACGCCGAGGCTCAACCGCTGGCTCGGCTTGCCCGCGGCCCTGCCGGTGCTGATCTCGACCTCCCAGGCGATCAGCGCCGGCACGCTGGTCGCCACTTTCCTCATCTGGCGTCACGTCCGCCGCCGAGCAACCCCCGATCGGGTCCAGACCTCTCCCTCAGAAAGCGGCTAGAACTACACCCCAAGGGTCGGAGGGCTGAGCCGAGCGAAGCGAGGACGTTGAGGGGTGAAGTCGTGAAAACCACGCTTTTCGCGGCGAGGGCGCTTTGCGAAAGCCCTCTTGATGTCTCAGTCGGGCAGCTCTGTGGTCTGCCTCGGCTGCCGCGGCTGGTCGCCGTTGGCCGCCACGGCCCGGGCGAAGAGCTGGAGGTACTCCACCGCCGAGAAGACCGACAGCACCAGGGACATGTAGATCGTGTGCAGCCCTACCTGGTGGAAGTCGACGTAGATCTCGGTGAAGATGAGCGGGTAGCGGAAGTGGATGATCAGGCAAAGGATGCCGATCATCTGCAGGGCGGTCTTGTCCTTGCCCAGCCCGCGGGCGCTGATCACCAGTCCCTCGGACGCCGCGATCCCCCGCAGGGCGGTGATGCTGATCTCGCGCGCCACCAGCAGGATCACGACCCAGGCCTCGACTCGACCGAGGGGCACCATCCAGACCAGGGTCGCCATCACCAGGATCTTGTCTGCCAACGGGTCGAGGAACTTGCCGAGGAGGCTGACCTTGCCGGTGCGGCGCGCCAGGTAGCCGTCGAAGAAGTCGGTGATCGCCGAGGTGCTGTAGAGCAACGCGGCGATCAAGCTGCGCAGCGGGCTGTCGTTGCTGATGTAGACCAGCACCGCAGGGATGATCGCCATCCTCAGCATGGTGAGGAGGTTCGGGATGTAGATCAGCTCTTTGGCCAGATTCGCCACAGGACCACCACGCTGGGCAGAGGCTCGTCGCCCTGGTTACTCCTCCCCCTGCGATTCCCCCCCCTCGTCAACGGCCCCACGCCGCAGGGCGTCGGCGTTCAGCCCGCCGGCGACACCGCCTGCCAGACACACCACTACCATACCCTGGCCACCGCACTCCAGGTGTACCGGCCCGCCGTGTGAACCACCGTCCGCCTCCCCCGCCGAGACGCACGGCACCACGCCACCACCCCAGCCGACGAGGCAGTCGCTGCGCACTGTCAGGTGCTCACCCGGCCTGAGCCGGACCCGCTCGAGCGGCGCGCGGCAGCTCAGGCCGACAAAGCCCCGACCGACCAGCTCGTAGGCCCCGTGGGTGGTGCCCGGGACACGCCCGCGCTCCCACCGCAGCTGGCTGGAGAAGACCGCCACCGCCGACTCGGCGACACAGCAGGCCTCGTCCGAGAGTCGCACGATCTCGAAGCAATCCGCCGCGTCGGTCGCCAGCAGCGCCTTGCCCTCGCCTCGCAGCTCGGTCACCGGGTGACCGTCGATCACCAGCGGGCCGGTCCGCGCGCCCTTCTCCCGCTGCTGCGGCGCTGAACTCTCCAGGGCGCCGTGGGCCAGCACCAGCAGGTCGCGCCGGATGTTGACCCCATCCGCCAGCGCCCTGGGCCCGATGACCAGGCAGCGCCGGTCATCCTCCTCGGCCGCGTTGTGCAGCTCGACGTCGGGGAGCTCGACGCCGCTCGGCACCTCCGGGAAGACGGCGAAGCAGAAGGCCGATCGCGGTGGCTTGAGCGAGGCCAAGCGCTGCTTGGTGGTCCTCACCGGCCGCTCCGCGTCGGCCGGGGCCGCCGGCGGCGCCGCCGGGGCCTCGGATGGCGCTTCGGCCGGCGACTCGACCCGCGGCGCGCTCTCGAGCTGAGCAAAGGCCGCGTCGAGGTTGGCGAACGACTCGTCGAGCCCCTGATCCGCGTCAGCCCCGTCATCCGCGGCGCCCTGCTCCGCGCCGGGCTCCCCTTCCCCGTCAACGCTCCCCGGAGCTTCGTCTTGACCTGGCGCCGCGCCGGCGTCCGCGTCCAGGGCCGCGGCCTTGCCCTCGGCACCGCCGCCGATGGCCGCAACCTCGGTATACCCTTCCCAAGGGGCAGCGGTCGGCTCGGCGGGAGGAATCCGGGCGGCCTCGCTGGCCAGCACCTCCGGCAGGTCACCCCCCTCGCCAGCCTGCTCGGCCAGGTCGGCGAGGCCAGCCTCTCGCAGGGCCGCGCGGGCCAGCTCGCGCTGTCCCTCCTCCAGGTGTATCAACGCCAGGTAGGCGAAGGCTCGCCGCTGGCCTGAATCGAGGTCGATGGCGCGCCGCAGGTGGATCTCGGCCCGGGCGCGGTCGCCAGCCTTGAGGGCCGCGACGCCGGCGTTGATCCGCAACGGCACGACATCGGCGTTGCGCCGCGCCAGCGAGTCAAAGACCTCGAGTGCCTGGTCGTGGCGGCCCTGGCCGAAGTAGCTCAGCCCCACCACGTTCTGCGCCAGCGGGTTGCCCGGCCGAAGCCTCAGCGCCGCCAGGGCCGTCTGCTCCGCCCTCTCCGGCTCGTTGCTGGCAAGCGCCGCGGCGGCTTCACGCAACAACCCCTCGAATTCTTCCTCGCTCATCGCGACGGATTATAGAAGGTAGTCCAGAGAGAATACAGCGCAGCCAGCAGCCGGATGGCGGCCTACCTGCTGGCCACCACCTGGCGGTAGCGGTGGTAGCGCTTGAGCACCATCCGCACGTACGCCTGGGTGGTCGCGTAGGGCGGCACGGCGCGCCCGTACTTGAGCACCGCCCCCGGACCGGCGTGGTAGGCGGCGATGGTCAGCACCAGGTCGCCGCGGAAGCGGTTGGCCAGCAGCCGGAGGAACCGGGTGCTACCGAAGACGTTCTGTCGCGGG